>JAWSUP010000100.1:0-11909 GCA_033549405.1 Bacillota bacterium
CGGACCGTAGGGGTAGCGATGAATGTATTTGTGATGGACTGTGCGCAGCATGCGGACGGGACCGTATTCTTCGCAGATGACGACCGGTCGCTCTCCGGCTGGATCGATCGGTTTGCCCGCCAGTTCAGGCACAAGGCTGCGTCCGGGCAAAACTCGTGTCTGTGGATCCTGGATACCGGCCAGCTCGAGCAGTGTCGGATAAAGATCCAGCGCACTGGCCAGGCTGCCTGCAATGCGGCCGCCCTGTCCGGTCACAGGCGGGTAGGAGAGGATAAATGGAACTTTGACCGATTCCTCATACATGTTCTGCGGGAAGGTTCCGTTGCCTTTGCCCCAGATGCCGTGATGGCCCATGCACATGCCATTGTCCGACAGGAACACGACGACGGTCTGCTCCCAGAGACCCAACGATTCGAGCGCTTCGAGCAGACGGCCGACATTGGCGTCCATGGCCGTAATGGCGGCAAAATAACCGCGCAGATTGACACGCCTCCGGTCCGTGCCGTAAACCGGACCCGTTGTGATGTTCGGGTGGTCAGGCACATCCGGGATTCCCGCAAACGGACAATCCTGGTATTGATCGATATATGAAGGCGGGTGCTGCTCTTTTTCCCAGGGTGAGTGGGGGGCGGTATAGTGGACAGCGAGATAAAAGGGTTTGTCCTGTCCTGCCAGCTCATCGAGAAAAAACAGCGCCTTATCGGTGATCAGGTCGGTCACATAGGCGTTCTCGATCCTGATGGTGCCGTCTTCTATGATGTCGGGATGGTAATAGTATGCGCCGCCCTTGCCTATTGTGAACCAGGCGCCAAATCCATGCTGGGGCGTCATGCTGTCGCCCAGGTGCCACTTGCCGCTCAGGGCACAGACATACCCTTGCTCGACGAGGGCATCAGTATAGGTGCGCTGGCCGGACAGGTACTGGATGGGCTTGTACTCATCGCCATAACCGCCATACGGATTGATGTTGCGAGGCGATCCATCTTGTCTTTGTCGACATTGCCGCTGCGGATCCAGTCATGAACGCCATGGGCTGACGGGATGTTACCTGTCAGGATAGAAGCACGCGCCGGTGAGCAGACCGGTGAAGCGCAGAAGAAATTCTCAAAACGAACCCCACGGGCTGCAAGCCGGTCGAGATTAGGTGTCGCGAGTTCCGTTGCACCCGCGCAGTGCAGGGCCCAAGGCCCCTGGTCATCTGTCAGAATGAAAAGAAAATTCGGTCTTTCAGCCATGATGCATCCACCTTTCCAGTCAAGGATTGTCCGCTACCTATAGCCGCCGCCTGATGGCCGCCGCGGTTCTGGTTGTCGTTCAATTCAAGCGTTGATACCAGGCTGTCCATATGCGCCCCGCTTATACAGGATGCGGGCGACAGTAATGGCAACAACGACCGATACAGTAACGAACAGGGAGCCGACCGTCGCCGCGATGGCGCCGCCGAAGATAAAAAAGAGCAGGGAGACAACGGCGGGCGCAACGGCTGTCTTCCAGTCTTTGGCGATAAACACGACGCCCAGCGCTCCGAACAAGGCCGGCATGATGTTGTTGAAAGCAGGCGCCAGGATGTCGCTGGCCAGCAGATCGCCGAATCCGGATACGGCCATCAGGAGAACACCGATGGCGACAATCGCGGTCGTGACGATCGAGCTGGTGGCGATGGCGATGGTGGAGATCAGCTCACCTTCCTCACTGGCCGCCGAAACGCCGGCTTTGTCCATGGCGTTGAGCGCGCAGGGGATCTTGAGGTTGGTCAGGTTGCCTGTGACAAAAGCAAGATAGCTGCCGGCAGAACCCAGCATTGGGACAAACGTAAAAAATTCAATGAAGGTGACCGGATAGAAAATAACAGCTGTGGCGATGAAACCTGTGACAAAGGCAGGCCAGGAGACGCTGGTTCTGAAGATAAGACCGCAGACAACAGGGTACAGAAGGAACAGCACCAGTGCCGTGATGTTCCAGATGCGACCCAGGACGTGTGTCCGGTGTTCATAGGCAATGTCTTGCGCGTTCAGTTGACGCATATGGCTCGCTCCTTTCAGGTGCACCAGGCGGTGAGCGGAATGGCCAGGGCCATGCTGATGACCATCGATATCGGCAGGGCGTACTCATTCATCCAGGTCCATTTCAGCTTCTTGATGCACAGTGCGCAGAGCAGCATGACCACAGCGGATATGAGCATGACAAAGACCGGCACCCATCCGGCAAGGCCGATTGAGATGTCTTTGAAGACCATGCCCAGGAATGTGGCGATCATGCCCAGAAAAAGGGCAGACATGAGGATTTTGCTCCAATGCTGGTCCCTGGCGCCGATCCGGGCCATGCCGGACTTGTATTTCTCAACGAGAAAGGTGCTGAGAAAGAGACCGCCGACGACGCCGACCGACATGACAGCAGCAACCGTGACAAACTGAGTCGCCGAAATATTAGTCGCCGTCAGCGCGCCGGCCGACGGGATCAGGCCGGCTTTCACAAACCCTTCGATGGCGTTGGCGGCTGCGGCCGTTTCATAGGTCAGCGCACCGATGATCGACAAGCGCAGCCAGGGCAGCGGCGCCCCAAGTTTGCCGGCGAGCGCGACGACGCCGATCAGGATGGCGACAGCCGGAGCGACGGTGAACACCGCGGCATTGACGATGGTTCTCCGAATGGTCGCGGCAGGCATGTTCAGGGCTTTTGCCCGCCGCATGGCGCGGATCAGGAAAAAGAAAGACTGGGCTAGGACAAAAAGGATGATGAAACCGGAAAGGAGATAGAGAATCGGACTGCCGGATGCAAATTCCATGCGGTAACCTCCCCGAACCTGTTAGTGCCATAGAGCAAGTTGATTTTAACACGCCCTTAATATGACATTTCATTCAGCGTAACGGCTATGGCAGAAGATGTCAAATAAAACCGCCCGCAAATTCTCGCAAGACTGATTTTGCTATGTTATAGTGTAAAAAAGGTTAAACACCTAATGAGAGCTGGTAATCCGTATGTCCAGAAAAATGAATCGCTACTGTAAACGGTATGATATGGAACATGCGGAACATGAGGTAAAAGAGGCTGATCATGCAACAGCTGATTGAATGTGTTGAAGATCGTGCAATATCCTGGGCCGAACGGATAGAGATCCTGCGCCTGCGCTGCCTGGATCGCAAGACGCCTGCAGCCGATGGCAGGACCCTGCTGCAGAACCGGGGAGATTTTACGGATGTCATCGATGCACAGTCGCTTATCGGTTCCGAGTCGGTCTCCTCATGGCAGCGTCGTGCGGGCTTGCGCACCAGAGCCCGACTCGAGGCCTTGCCGTTTGCCGTCGATGATCTGGAAATGCTGGCTGGCCGGCCTGATTATGACCGAATGGCTGTTGCGCCAGACCAACTGGTCAGGGCAAGGCAATACCTGGCGCCACGCGTCAAACCCGGTGGGCAGACCGGGCACTGCGCCCTGCATCTGGAACCGCTGCTGTCAGACGGCATCCGGGGGATTGTTCAGACGATCGAAAGACGGCTGGCCCTTGCCTCTGATGATGAAATGGACACGCTGCTGTCTTTTCTCGATGTCCTGGACGGCCTGTCCATCTTGATCTGTCATGCCGGGGAAGCAGCAGCAGCCGCTGCGGCTGCAGCCCCGAACTGGCGGCGTGCTGAGCTCGAAGAGATGTCAGCCGGTTGCACTTGGATCAGTCAGGATCCGCCCCGGACTTTTCGTGAAGCCATCCAGCTGCTCTGGCTGGTCAACTTGTCCGTCGAATATGGCGACAACGCCAGCCTGGTCTGCCCGGGGCGACTGGACCGGATCCTCAGGCCTTTCTATGAAGCAGATTGCACCGCCGGCAGGCTTGACCGCGACGAGGTGCTTATGCTGATCGAAAGCCTTTACCTGCTGATCAACCATTTTGTTGCCGACGGGCTTGCCGTTGCGGTGATGGTCGGCGGCACCGATACCGATGGCGCCGATGTGACGCATGAATTGTCCTTTCTTTGTTTGGAAGCCCTGCGCCGGACCCGCCTGGTTTACCCCACGGTCGGTGTCTGCTGGCATCCGGGTACACCGCCAGATTTGACAAGACTGGCAACGGAATTGATTGCATCAGGCATTTCTACACCTGCCTTTTTCAACGATCCTGTCATCCGTCATGGCCTGGAGCATTATGGCATCCCTCGGGACGAATCGTGGCATTACATCAATTCGACCTGCGTCGAAATCACACCGGTCGGCCGCAGCAATGTCTGGGTTGCTTCGCCCTACTTCAGCCTCTGCCATCATTTGCTAGAAGAAATCGACGCTCAGGCTCAGACAGTTGTTCCTACAACTGATTTCCCATCATTCCTGTCGGCATATCATGAACGTCTGTCCGCCCAGATTGCCGAAGCCGTCCAGGAGCAGCAGCGCCTGCGGGAAGAACGGCGCGTCTATGGCCGCAAACCGCTGCAAAGCGTCTTCACACGGGACTGCATCGGCCAGGCCTGCGACATCGACGATGGGGGCGCCCTGAGCAACTGGATCGAGTGTTCGTTTGTCGGCCTGGCCAACCTGGCCGATTCGCTGGCAGTCATCCGGACCGAGCTCTTCGACAGGCAGACGATGGATTTTGCCAGCCTTAAAGCCATTCTGGATGCTGATTTTACCGGATGGGAAAATGTCTGGATGCGTTTTTTGAACGATCATCCCAAGTATGGCAATGCAGAACCAGAGGTTGACAGTCTGGTTGAAGAAACGGTTCAATTCTTGATCCGCGAATGCGCCCGTCACACGGTTGCCCCGGACCAGTCGCCCTTCATCCCCGGAACCTTCTGCTGGATTATGCATGAACGGCTGGGTTCCCAGTGTGGAGCGACACCGGATGGACGCCGCGGTGGAACACCATTTGCCGATGGCGGCGGACCGGCTCAGGGACGGGAACGGTCAGGTCCGACCCGTTCGATCCTGTCGACTACTGGCTGGGACCACCACTGCCTGATTGGCGGTCTGGCCTACAATATGAAATTCTCCAGCAGCCTGTTTACATCACCTGTAGCTGTTAACAGTCTTCATGACCTGGTGATCACCTACCTCTCCCGTGGCGGATTCGAGACCCAGATCAACGTGGTCAGCCGGGAACGGCTCGAAGATGCTGAAAGACACCCCGAACAATATCGGGATCTGGTCGTACGCATCGGTGGGTATACCGACTATTTCACGCGGCTGTCTCCGGAAATGCGCCGTGAGATCATGAGCCGGACCGAGTATGCAGTATAGAATATGAATATGAATGACCGCGGCATCATCTTCGATATTCAGAAGTTCTCCATCCATGACGGTCCCGGCATCCGCACGACGGTCTTTCTTAAGGGCTGCCCGCTGCACTGTCTCTGGTGCCACAACCCGGAATCCCAGAAAAAGGAGCCGGAGATCTCTTTTACGGCCGACCGCTGCATCGGCTGCGGCTGGTGCTTTACGAACTGCCCGCAATCAGCCCATGTCATGCTGGATGGCCGGCACATCCTGTTGCGCGACCGCTGCACCCATTGCGGTATCTGTGCCCAGAAGTGCTATGCCCGGGCTATCGAGGTGATCGGGCGCGAGGTGACAGTCGCGGAAGTGATCGCTGAAGTGCTCAAGGATCGGCCTTTCTACGAGACATCCGAAGGCGGCATGACCCTGTCTGGCGGTGAACCCATGATGCAATTCAACTTTGCTGTGGCCCTGCTGCGCACAGCCAAGGGTGAAGGACTGCACACCTGTCTCGACACCTGCGGCTTTGCGCCGATCGGGCAATTCTTGTCCTTGCTGGATGTTGTCGATCTGTTTCTCTATGACATCAAGGACACCGATCCGGACCGCCACATGCAGATGACAGGTGTTCCGCTGGAGCCGATCCTGGACAACCTGAGACGGATCGATGCTGCCGGCGGCCGCACCATCCTGCGCTGTCCGTTGATTCAGGGCATCAACACAGACAAAGAGCATTTGCACAAGCTGGCTGAAATCGCCGAGTCACTGGAGAACGTAGTTGAAGTGACCCTGCATCCGTATCACCCGCTTGGCAAGAGTAAAGCCGAGCGCATCGGCGCTGACTGGCCCATGCAAGACAACAGTTTTGCCAGGCCGGCCGATGTCGGAAAATGGCTTGATGAAATCAGATCCCGCACGAGCAAACCGGTGCGGCGGAACTGACAAATCTGGCGCGTGACAACAGCTGATCAGCCGGCTGAAACCTTATCTGGCAGCTGAAGCGTGAAAAGTGCGCCGCCATCCGGATTATTCCCCACAATAATGTTTCCATTTAAAGCAGTGATGGCCGCCTTTGCTATCGCGAGACCCAGACCGAATTGACCGTTCCGACCTTTGTAAAACCGATCAAAGAGATGAGGAAGATCTTCAGGTTGAATTCCTTCACCATCGTCGCCAAATGAGAGGCAGATTTGCTGGGGTTCTCGCCACAACCTGACATCGATGGCTGTGCGGGCATAACGGATCGCGTTAGCGATGATGTTGGCTGTCGCCTGGTCGAGCAGGTTTTCATCAAGGGGTATCACAATTTCTTCATCTGGTGCTACCAGTCTGATCTCGATGGCATTCTCAAGCGGTACAGTCATGCTGCGCCAGTGTTGGAGCTGATCCTGCAGCCAGTGAGTTATGTTTAACGGGACTGGATCTGGCTGATGAGCAGGGTTGTCGATCCGGTGCAGTGTCAACAATGATTCTACCAAGCGGTTCAGTCTTTTACTTTCCTTACTGATAATGCCGGCAGCGCCAGGGACATCGGCCAGTATGTTATTCTCGAGTGCCTCAGCATATCCCTGAATGATCTGCAACGGTGTGCGCAGAGCGTGTGAGGCGTCTTGAAGAAAGGTTTTCTGCTGTCGGTCTGCCTGATCAAGTCGTTGAGCCATTTGATTGAACTGCAGCTGCAATTCTGCAGTTTCTTTGCAAAAGGGATCCGGTTCAGTGCTCTGAAATGGACTATGGCCAACCTGGCTGGTCATTTGACTCATCTGACTCAGTGCGGTCTTAATGCGTCTGGCGGTACGGAGCGTGACCAGAATGCTGACCATGCTGCCCAAAAACAGGACTCCCAGCAAGATAAGATTGATGGTTAGCAAAAAGCCCCTGACCGGGCTGTATCGGGTCATATATATAATCCAGATTGATTGGCCGGGTGTCTGCTCATTGATCGGATATCCTGATATGAGATACTGACCACTGACGGTTCGCAAGGTTATAATGGCGCCGGGAATCAGTTTGTCCAGGAACTGTTGCTCAAGACGGGTCAGCGCACGCTCATTCAGGCCCAGATCACTGAGTTTTACCGGAAAGACAATATCGCGGTGTTGATTAATGACCAGAATGTCTGTTCGGCTGACAGAATCAGCTGTTCGGATTAATGTCTGTATATTGGCCAGACGGCCGGGAAGCCGATCCAGATCACCAGCAGATGCTCCATTCAGCTTAAGCTGCTGTTTGATCAAAGATTGTGTTACAATAGCGGATTCTCGCAGATTTTGTCGGGCATTTTGCAACATGACCGAGTGGATGATCACGTTGAAAACCACAAGGATCAAGAGCGGAATGAGAACTGAGCTCAGAACTGCAGGCAGGATGATGCGCTGGCGGATGCTTTTCATGGGCACCTCTTACGTATTTTTTCCGATGGAAAGTCGAAAACCAAAACCCCAGACTGATTCAATCAGAATTGTGCAACCGGCCGCCGAGAGTTTTTTACGCAACCTTTTGATCAGATCGTCCGTTGCCCGCGTGTCTGTGACAAAATCGAACTGCCAGACTTCCTGCAATAATTCATCACGGGAAATGGCTTTATCCTGATTGGACAGGAAATAACATAACAAGGTAAATTCTGTTGGGGTTAATGACAGAACTTCGCCGCTGCAGGTAACCACTCGGGTCTGCGTGTCGATCTGCAGATTGCCGGCTGACAACAGCCATGTTTGACCAGAGCTGTTATCCAGTTCCATCCTGCGAAACAAAGCTCTGACGCGAGCAACGAGTTCGACAGGAGAAAATGGCTTAATGAGATAATCATCTGAACCGAGGGTGATGCCTGTGATCCGGTCCAGTTCAGAATCCCGGGCTGATACGATGATGATCGGAATTGCGCTGCGCTGGCGTAGATGACTGCACAGAGTCAGGCCGTCTGTCCCCGGCATCATGATATCCAGAATGACCAGGTCTGCAGGATGGTTGCGGAATGTTGCCAGCAGCTCATCACCGCTGGCGAAAGTCTGGACACGGAATCCGGCATTAACCAGAAAGGACTGGACCAGATTGCGAATATTCTCCTCATCATCAGCAACATAGATCAGATGCGACATCGACTGATCACCTCGATCCTATTGTAGCACAGCCTGTGCAAGGCCGGTCTGATGCCATAGGATTGCCACAGTTTGACCTTTGCTTCGCGTCAGTAGACGATGGTAAGCTGAAACTAGAAACAAGAAAGGTGGAATGAACATGAAAAAGTATTCTAGTTTGTGTGTGGTTTTGATCGTCTTGCTGATCTGTGCATCTGTGCCGATTTCCGCTCTGGAAATACAGACGCCGTCGCGCCTGCCACTGACAGAACAGGCAGATCGATTAGCTGTGCGACATGAGCTGCTGTCATTGAGAAAACAGGTTCTGGAACAACATCTTGTGCTGATGGAGCTGCTGATGGCTGGCAATGAAATGCGCGCAGTGTTGATGGAAAAGCTGGAAGCCAGCCGTGGCAGCCTGCCCAGGGAAACTGCTGAAGAGTTGAAGGAGACACGTCAGCAGATCAGGATCCTGTTTGAAACTTTGAAAGAAACAAAAGGTGATATTCGCGAGTTGTTCATGAAGTTACGGAATCTGAAACCGCGTGAAGAATTCGCTGCAATGAAAGCGATATACGCAGATATTCTGGCTGTAATTGACGACCGTATCGCAACCGCTCAACTGATCAACGAACTCTTTGTGCACATGCTGGAACTGGACTTCGGCTCCTGACCTGGAGCACAGCCTGCTGACCCTGCAACAAGACCCCCAATTAGCAACTTGCTCAAACTTCGAATAAGCATTGAGCAAGTTGTTTTTCAGCCATTGATCTGAAGTGGATCCCGATTCCTCCCTGATAGGTGCTTGCAAAAAAGTGCCAAATAGTGGAAGATGAAGTGAAAGATTTCTTTCATTCATTTGCTGTTGAACAGGAGGAACAGAATATGCAAAGCATGAAATTCACTGTCGAGACAGACCGGATCATCCGGACATGGCCGCGTATTGAACGCTATCAGAACTCTACACTCCGTTACACCCCGCCGGTGGATTTCCCAGCCTTTTGGGCATCGGTCAACGGCCGGCCGAAAATCATCCGTTGCTGGATTACACTGGACGAGGTATGGGATTATCGTACGGACACATTCAACTGGAACTACCAGATCGGTGTGAACAAATACGAGGGCGACGATAACCACTATTCCTACGACTGGCCTTCCACACGTCCCTCACAGACCCGTTTCGAGGATTATCTGAAATCCTACACGGCTATGGCCGATGAGGCGATGCTCAACCTGAGGCGCTACGAACGTGAGACAGCTGACGGAATTTTATCATATGAGAAATACGAAGAGGTCTGCGAGAAGGTCATTGAACATTGCAGATTGCTTTGTCCCAACATCAAGTATATCGAGGTCAGCAATGAATCCGAGATCAAACCCTTTGGCGGCATAACGGTTACACAGTATATGCCGCTCTACGACTGCATCTGTCGTGCGGTCAACCGGATTAACGAGCGGCACGGCTGGTCGTTGCAGGTTGGCGGTACGGCCATGACCGGCGGCTGGTATTACAGGATCTGGCGCGACTATCTCGAAGCCCTGGCTAAGGATGAGACTCCGGAAAAACGCATTGACTTCTATTCCATGCATACCTATAATCCGGATCACAACCAGCTGGCCCAGATGTATAACCTGCATAAGGCAGCTGTTGCCGAGTTGGGACTGCCGGATGTACCGATGTTCTTTGATGAATACGGTACTTGCCGGGCGACAGGTGTTCTGACTGACAGCCTGAAAAATGCCTCAGAGACCCTGACCGGTCTGCTGCGCGGCGCCGACCTGAACGGTATGTTCATCTTCCCATGGTGCACCTTTCATAACCCGGAACTGCAGATGAGCTACACGCAGTATCTGCGCCTGCCAGACAATACCTACGCGCCGACGCCCAACGGCCAGGCAATGACGGTTCTGCACGGCATGCTGGATCACGAGCTGAAACTGACCGGCAACGCCCATTTCCGTGTTCGGGCAACCGGCGGAGATGGCAAAGTCTACCTCATTGTGACCAATCCATCGGACGAACCCCTGCTGGTCAACTGCACATTGACAGGCTTGATGCCAGGAAAGTCGACCGTCGAGATGTGCCAGGTCGATGCCGTTCAGAATAATGCTGTCACCAGTCCGCCGTGCAAGGAACTGGCTGTAACAGAAATGCGCGAACTGGCCGTGACAGAAGATGGAGCTGCCATCGTCTATGAGCTGCCGCCCTATGCCTTTGCCGGATGGCTGATAAAGTCCTGTTAAGAAAATATTCGGCCTTCTCCCGAAGGATTGTGCCCCTGGCCAATTCATCGGGAGTACTGTATTAAGATATTTATTAATCGTGATAGCGGGATCATATCTCGCGCCGGGTATTATTTCTTGCTGATCTATGTTAAACTAAAGTGTTGCTATAAGGGTTGGAGTTAAATAACAACCCTTAAGCGCACAGCAAGAAGGAGTACCCATGACATTTAGAGACCTCAATATCAGCCCCAACATCCAAAGAGCACTGGCTCAGGAGCAATACACCGTACCGACCCCGATCCAGGAACAGGCAATTCCACCGGCTTTGGCCGGCAGGGACCTTCTGGGTGTTGCCCAGACAGGCACAGGAAAAACAGCCGCTTTTGCGGTCCCGATCCTGCAGAACCTTGAACAGAAGAATACGTTCAATCCTTTGCGGCCTGCCAGAAGGACGATCAGGGCGCTGGTTTTGACACCGACCCGCGAACTGGCACTGCAGATATATGAAAGTCTGCTTGCCTACGGCAGATTTTCCAAGTTGAAATCCTGTGTCATTTTTGGCGGAGTTCCGCAAAGGCCACAAGAACAATCACTGCGTAACGGTGTCGACATCCTGGTTGCCACGCCGGGCAGACTCAAGGACCTGATGGACCAGGGGTTGATCGATCTGTCGCATATAGAAATCCTGACACTTGACGAAGCCGACCGCATGCTGGACATGGGATTCATCCATGATGTCCGCTACATCATCGGGCGGACGCCTGACCGGAAACAGACGCTGTTCTTTTCAGCGACGATGCCGGACGAAATCGTCAAGCTGTCACGATCATTACTGGATCAACCGGTTCGCGTCTCAATAAGCCCGGACGCACCGACCGTTGAGATCATTGACCAGTCCGTTTACCAGGTGAACAAGCAGAACAAGCGCCATCTGCTCCTGCACCTGCTGCAAAATCCAGCGATCTCATCTGCTCTGGTGTTCACACGGACCAAGCACGGCGCAGACCGCGTTGTCCGTGACCTTTTGCGCGGCGGCATCAAGGCACAGGCCATTCACGGTAACAAGTCACAAAATGCACGCCAGCAGGCACTCCAGAATTTCAAGGACAAAGCCACACGCGTTCTGGTGGCAACCGATATCGCGGCCAGAGGCATTGATGTGGAAGCGATCTCCCATGTTATTAACTTCGATCTGCCGGAAATACCTGAATCATATGTGCACCGCATTGGCAGAACCGGACGGGCAGGACTCGGCGGCACCGCTATTTCTTTTTGTGATACAGAGGAAATCAAATTATTGAAAGACATTGAAAAGCTTTGCGCCAAGCCGATCCCCAAAGTGGCGGATCACCCATATCCGCTGGTTGCCGCAGTACAGGATAAGCCGCCTGTGCAGGAACGCAG
>JAWSUP010000101.1:0-11857 GCA_033549405.1 Bacillota bacterium
TTAATTTCTTGCTCTTTCATATGTTGCAGGGTATAATTTTCAGGAAGTTAAGGTATTACACTTATCTATGGCGTGTTTTCAATTGTTTTCTCTGTTTGTGCTTATCTCTATATGAAAGACTTTGCTCCAAAGATTTCTAAGATTGGCATGCTGCTTTTTCTTGCGATGCATATTATCTCTATAACTTATGGCCTTTTTCCGCAAGATTTACCTGGAGCACCTGTCACTTTTACAGGCATTATGCATCTTGTGGTGACCGGACTTATTATCCCCTTGACCATAGCTGCTCCAATTTTAGTCGGTAAAGGATTGAAGAAAATTGCTAGTTTTAAGTATTATGGCGTTTATTCGTTTATAACTGGCATTCTTATTTTTATAGCAGGAGGAACCACAGCTATTTTCTTTGCCAACAAACTACCCTGTTTCGGTCTAGTAGAAAGAATTAATATTGGTATTCTTCAACTCTGGATGCTTGTAACATCAATTAAGTTTTTCACCGTAAAAGATATAACAAACTCCAAAAAGTTAATGAAACCATTTTTTACAGGGGGGACTTGATCTATGAAAGACGTGATCATAAGAGCCGAGGCGCTATGCAAGTCGTATACGTCCAACGGACAGCAATCCCAAGTATTACGAAATATCGATCTTGAAATCTACCAAAAAGACTTTACCGTGATTATGGGAAGCTCCGGCTCGGGGAAATCCACACTATTGTACAATATCAGCGGTATGGACACACCGACATCTGGGAAAGTATACCATGGCAGCATGCGAGTGGATCAATTGCGTGAAAAAGAGTTAGCTAAGTTCCGTCGCTCCTCGATTGGATTCGTTTTTCAGCAGATGCATCTTGTATCCAACCTGACGATTTTTGAGAACGTTACTGTACCTGGTTATCTACTTAATAAATATCCTCGAATGGCAATTGAAAAAAGAGCAGAAGCTCTTCTGGAAAAGGCTAGCATTAAAGAGTTGAAGCACCGCCTACCATCTCAGGTTTCAGGCGGACAACAACAGCGGGCAGGCGTTGCCCGAGCTCTGATAAATGAGCCGCAGGTATTGTTTGCTGATGAACCAACTGGAGCATTGAATTCCAGCACCGGATGTGAGATTCTCAATGTTTTGAGTGAAATAAACCAGAACGGTCAAAGCATTCTAATGGTGACCCATGATGTCAAGGCAGCTGTTCGTGCCAACCGTATCGTCTATCTGCATGATGGCCAGATAACTGGAGAAATGAAACTGGATTCATACTGTCTGGATACAGCTTGTGAACGAGAAAAAAAGGTACTGTCCTGGCTGGCCTCGAAAGGATGGTGATAGATATGTCAGTCGTCAAATATATGCTGGCAAACCTGAAAAAAAGAAAAAGCTATTCTGTTGTTATTTGTATGCTCGCTTTTTTAGCAGGGCTGATTCTCACCGTCACCCTATCAACTGCGCTCAATCTATTTAAAGCATATGATAATGCCTATACTACTATTCTTGGGCCTCATCTGATGTACTGGTTGCCAGAAGCAAACTACACGCCTGAGCTAAAGGACTGGTTTGCATCACAACCCGGCGTGAAGGCAGTAAGCACCAAACAAGAGCGGTTTGTAGTTGGCGCAGAATTACAGCATGAGGATACTGTGTTGCGCAGCAATGTTGTGCTACACCTGCTTGTCTATGACCCGCAGGATACCATGCGCCTTGTTGATGTAAAATACGACCCGAAAACGGAGCTTACCCAAGGTGATATATATCTGCCCTATATATACAAAACAGGTAACGGGCTTGCAGTTGGTGATACGGTTGACTATGTTTTTGGTTCCCAAAGCATGACCTATACTGTCGCGGGGTTTGTGGAAGAACCATTATTCGGAGCGGAGCTGCACGGTATCAAGCTTCTGTTTCTCTCCGAAGCAGATATGGCAGCCCTGGAACAAACGGGCGGAGAAAATGTGGTAAGGAATCAACAGATCCGAGTACGTTTAACAAATTACAGTGAATCTGCTGTGCAGGCGATTGTTAAGGATTTTAACCTGGAAGTGAATGAAAATACCGGTTCGGCATACACATACGGTACTTTTGCCAACGGGCACCTGACGCTTCCCAAAATTTCTCTGGTGGTCATGATCGCTTTCGTGTTCATACTATGCACTATAACAATAACCATCTTGCGCTATGCCATACTGGCTACAATCGAAGCCGACTTTACCGACATCGGTATCTTAAAAGCGTTAGGCTTTACTCCCTACATGGTACAGTCGGCGATCATTGGGCAATACGCATCGCTTGCCATATTCTCCGGAGCACTTAGCCTGCTGGCAGCATACTTTATTACGCCTGTAGTAGGCAATGTGGTCCTGGCCTCCTCTGGCCTATATTACAGTGTACAGCTTTCCGCCCCAATTGGCGCAACAACACTTGCGGTCCTTCTAATCGTGATCACTGTGTTTTCAGCAATTACGGCCCGGCGAGCTAAGCGTATCAGCCCGGTACAAGCGATTGCTCAAGGGGTTGCTTCGGTATACTTTTCTTCACGTGTCAATGTAAAATTAGAAAAGATCGGTATTGTTCCCTTTAATCTACGCATGGCTCTTAAGCAGATATTGACGAAATCCAAACGATATGTTCTGCTGCTGGTTGTTTCGGCTTTGCTATCGTACACTTTGGTCTTTTTACTGGGGCTTGTACAGCTTTTCAACAGTGAGAAGTCACTGAACATGCTGGGGGGCGCTTTGTCTGACATCCGTGTTACCGCAGCTGACAGGCAAACGACGGCGGATGTAGTATCACAAATCCAAAAAGACTATCCAACAGACTGGGTAGCTTTTCAGAAGACGACTCAATTGGTCGTGGAAGGCAACAAGACGACCGTGCGGGTCATGGACGACTTTGAGTCCAGCGGAGAGCTTTATTCGACATCGGGTAGGCATCCATTGCATGTGAACGAAGTCTCGTTATCTGAATTGCTGGCCAAAGGCATGCAAAAGGGAGTAGGTGACCAGCTCGTAATCAAGGGCATCAATGGCAAAGAGTACCTGTTCCTGATCACCGGCTTGTTCCAGACAATAGATGACGGTGGAACTTATATAAGAATGCCGGAGTCAGCAATAATGACAATTAATCCGGAATTTCAGCTCAATATTGCTTATGTAAAGCTTATATCACACGACAACTTGGATCGTATGATCGAAGAGATGAGACATCGGTATATAGGATATGAGGAATTAGCCAACGAGCGCAAGTTCACAAACGACAAGCTTATTACCATTCAGGATGTTTTTTCGCAAATCTCCTGGTTTGTCTTTGCGCTGTCGGTGGTCATCATTAGTTTTATAACACTTCTGATCGTTAAAATTACGGTGTATAGTGAAACCCGGGAGCTTGGAATCTTTAAGGCATTGGGTTTCAGTTCAGGAAGACTCAGGCTTCAATTGGCATTAAGATTTCTAATCATTACTTTGTTCGGTGGTGTGATAGGTGTAGCTGCAGAAAGCTTGTTTGGTTCAAAGCTGTTTTCGCTGCTGATGAAAGGGTTTGGTCTGTCCAGCATTATGATGGATTTCAGCTTGCGATATGCGGTTATTGCAGTAACAACTATAACGGCAATTGCTATGATTTCAGCAATGATCTCTTCCAGAAATATTAAAAGAGTATCGGCCTATACACTGATTAAAGAATAGATTAACTTCTCGAGGGAGAAGGAGGCGAAATGATAAGCAAGGGAATTTTGTAGAAATAGATCAGTTTTTCTGGCTAATTGGTTGCATCGATTACAGCATTTTCATCGTATCCTAAAGGATATTCTGAGACCTTTGCTTTTTATTTTTTTGTCCGCTGAGTCTCCCCCAATTACCCAGAAGCCTTTATCCTCATAGATGATGTCATCCATTTTTGGGGATGACTGTCTTAATCCGGGTTCCTTTCAGGTGGTTATAGAATAACCTGTTGTTGAAGTGCGGGTTAAGTGGAGAAAGTAATGTTCGGGTCATAGAAAAGTCATGTTCACGCAGCGTCAATCTCTCAATAGCAATCTCATCGCAAGTTTTACCAAGAATTTCAGATGAAAAAAGTGTGCACGTCAACTAACCGCAACGAGAACAGAATCAAATCATGGCGACTTGTTCAATGTTGCGTTCATTCTGGCGGGATGTGATGTTTTGCTCAAGATTGTCGATTAATCGTTATAGAATCCATGTCGCAAGAATTGATAAGCCTACCATCACAACATTGCTGATACTGTGCATCATCATCGGGTAGTAAATGCTCCTGGTTTTTTCATAACAGTCGCCGTAAAAGAAACCCAATACGACCGCCAGGATCACTTGCAACAGACTAAAATTGATTGAGAAGGGTGCAAATGAAAAGCCAACATGAGCCACTCCGAAAATTAATGCAGCAAAGATATTCGCCAGACTTGCTTTCCCGTTCAAGATTCTCTTTTTGACGACAAGTGCCAGCATGGTGATGGCAAATGCCCTGAAGATCAGTTCTTCTGATGGACCCGATAGTAAAAGTTGAAAACTCAAATATCCCGTGATATTGGTTGCCGTCAAAGGATAAGCGAATTGCTGAAGTGAGCCTGTCAGATACATGATAAGGTGAGAAACCAGCGAACCGGCACTGAACACCAGCGTGAAGATTAAAACATATCTCCTGCCAATTACTTTATTGCCACAGCCAAAGCCATATTTCAGTGGTTTATACAAGTTCAAAAGAACAATGACGATGATGATGATGAGAGCCTGGACGATATGGTGTACCGATATCCAGGCGTACGATCCATCTGGATCAATAACTTGATAATCGAACAGGCTGGCAATCATGCCAGCAACCCTTGGAACACCTAGCAGGATTAGCGTCAAGAATACCACCCATAAAGCAGCTTTGATCATTTTTCCCATTTCCACTTTCTCCAATCCTCTTATTTGCTTAAGTTTGAAGACACACGTGTAATCCCGCAAGCAAAATGGCAAAATGCATCACGCTATATGGTAACCGCTAAGACCCAGCATCAGCTCATTTCAACTTTACCGGGATTTCTTGCCGAACGCAAGCAGTTTTTTACTTCTCCGAATGAATCTTATGTGTCATGATCATATGGGACACATAACCCGGTTGTACCAGAGTGAGAACACAAATGCCGGTGAAGCAGTAAACCCAGACCATTCTGTGCATGTAACTGATTAGGTCATCATCTCATATTTATCTATTCAGCCAGGTAATACTTGATTGCAGCACTGTGGCAAAGGTAACCCATAGCAGATAGGGAATGTTTACCCATGAAATCCAAGGAGCAAACGGAAATATTGCTAGCAAAGCCCAAACTAATGTGAGCAGCACCAGAAATATATCCAAAAGTGCGAGATTATTATTTCTTAGCTTAAACTGCAAAGGTGTAAAAGCAACGTTGAACACAATATTCAGCATGAAAGGCAATAACACGAGCCAGGATATTTGCGATTTAGCATACATATAAGCTGCTGTACCAAACGTGATCACAATGCCAATGTAAAGAACCGTCCATACCGGACCAAAAAGCCGAGCAGGTGGAGCCCAGGTAGGTTTTGCTAATTTTTTATACCACTGATTCATCGCGGCATCCTCCTGCCCATTTAACAAACCTTGCCACGCTGGCAAAGCAATTACGGTTACATTGCATGGCCGAAGTTCTTCACTTGGTTTGACTTTCGAGATAAGCCGGGATTATAAACGTCCGCAGTTGCTGGTCTTTCTCCAATGTGATGTGAACGATGTCGCCCATCTCTTTGCCGACGGCACGGCGAATAAATTCGTTGTTGACAAGATAGTGTCCATTTCGAGAACCCAAGAGCGTATGGTCAAATGGGTGTCCATCAACCGTGTTTTTGACAGGTGTGTTACCCTTAGAACCAAAGCAGTCCAAGGCAGATTCGGGGAAATAAAAGACACTCCACTGGATTTTGCCCTCAAACCGCTTGATCTCTGCATCAAATTCATATTTCATTATCTTAACTCCCTCAGCATGACCGAGTTCTTTCCCGTTTCCGCCACTATTATTGGCTGACCACCGTCTTGAGCAGCTTAGGCTAAATTTTGTAGAATCAGTTAGGTTTTTAAGCGTATAATAATTCGTGTAAAGTACTTGATATTGGCTTGTTTCAAGTCTGTCTGGTTTGAAACGGTGCATTCTTGCTCTTGAAAAATCACTCCTACTTCCAAGCCTGCGGATGCGCGTCTGAAACCAAATCCAGATCCGGCGCGAAGGCGGCGGATTCCAATTGAGTGATGCTCTTGAATCCCGGGATGCATGCACTCACCGCATCGTGCTGTAGGCACCATGCCATTGCCCACTGCGCCATGTCCTGTCCCTGTGGCACTTCAGCCTTCTGGATTTCTGCCACCAGTCGCAGCCTCGCATCCAGCTCTTCCCTGTTGCGCTTCGACCGAACATCCTCAGAACCAAAAACCGCACCTGGCTTGTACTTGCCGCTCAGGAAGCCGCTCGCAAGCGGAACTCTCGCCAACACCCCAAGGTTGTTTTTTATACATGCGGGAAAAACCTCCGCCTCGGGATTCCGGTCCAGCCGGTTGTACACGACCTGGATCGTCTCCGCGCCGACCTGCAGGGCAGCATTCGTCTGGTAAACATTCTCGTTGCTGCCGATGGACACGCCAAGGTGCCGGATCTTGCCCGCCCTGACTTGCTGCCGGAGCGCTTCCCACAACTCGTCATTATTGAAAAGCGCATCGCTGCCAGAATGGAACTGGTACAAGTCGATATAGTCGGTCTGCAATGCCGTCAGGGACTCGTCCAGTTGCTTTAGCACACCCTGAGTGTCCCAAATCTGCTGCCGCTTGAACAGTCCGTCAAACTTGTGCCCGAACTTTGTCGCGATGATCCACTCATGGCGGTTAACTTTGATCGCCTTGCCGACCAGCTCCTCTGACAAGTGGTCTCCATAGCATTCCGCTGTGTCAATCAAGTTAAAACCCAGCTCCAGTCCGCGGCCAAGAATTCCGCTGACTTCGCTATCAGTAAAGGTTTTACCCCACTCACCGCCGTACTGCCACGTGCCGATTCCGATGACGGATACCTTGATCCCGGTCTGTCCCAACCTGCGGTACTTCATGGATGTCCTCCTTTTATTGAATAATGCAATATCGATTGCCGATCACATCTTTACGGGCAGAACACGAATGAGCTGGATGGGGATTGGCTCCGTATGTCGAACAAGGCTGTGCTCCCGTAAAGCCATGTGAATAACCTCCGTCTAAAAATGGATACTAATTGATTTGATTATACATCAAAATAGGCGAGAAATTTTGGATTGATAATATTTAGCACCTTCATCAATCTAATCACACCTATCTCCAATTTTAGGTTACTTTTTTCATATATTCTCGGATTGAGGGATTTTTTATCATATTTTGGCCGTTTTTAAGGTTTTTTGTTGTTGTTTAAAATGATATAAATGCACACCCCTCCTCCCTATTGTTCAACGGATACAGGACTGGGGGTGTGCAAAGGGGTCTAGGGGTGTGCATGGTGATTTCACTGCAGATCTTGAACACGAGTTAAAAGAAAATCGATTATATTCAGGTGCTTGATTCCTTGCTCTGACAAATCATGTTCATCCATGGAAATGATATACCTTGGGTAAGCATCAGGCAATCCAGCGAAAGCTTTTTGCTCACGAAGTCGAGTCTGGTCATCCATGATTGTCCAGGCGACTTGGATATAAGACCTGTTTTTGCCCTTCTGCACCATGAAGTCAATTTCCATTGCGCCGTTTTTACCCGTCAACACCGAGAATCCACGGCGGATAAGTTCGAGAAAAACGACATTTTCCAGAATATGACCACGATTCGACTGTTCAAGACCGATCATCTGATTTCGTATGCCGGTATCAACACAATAATATTTTCCGTTAGTACGAAATCTTGCTTTGCCACGGATATCAAACCGATCGCAATGATAGAGCAAATAGGCATCGCACATCAGTTTCAGGTAATTATCGACCGTATCAGATTTTACCGATGAACCTTCAGTCTTGAGTACATTGGCAATGTTATGAGCAGAAATGCTGCTGCCAATATTTTCGAAAATGAACTTTGCCACTTTGAAAAAATTACCAGGATCCCTGATTTGCCCGCGCATGATGATATCGCGGGCAAAAATTGAATCAAACAAGCCTTCATTAATCGTTTGCACCAGTTCATTGTTCTCATTCAGGGCTATAGCAGGGAATGATCCGTTACTGATGTATGAATCAAAGTCCGTCATCTTAAAATCAGTCTTATGAATACCTTTGAAATCCAGATATTCACTAAAAGACAAAGGATAAACTTTGATCTCCAGATATCGTCCCGCCAGATAAGTCAAATGTTCTCCGGAAAACATTCTGGCATTGGAACCCGTCAGATAGATATCAATATTAAAAGAGGCATGCAGGCTGTTAATGATTTTCGCCCATTCCTCCATCTCCTGTATCTCATCAATCAGTAAATAGAGGTTACTGCCTTTCTGACTTGCCCTTTTAACCCGTTCATGCAGGACAGCTTGATCCTTGTATCGCTCGTCCTCGTACTTTTCAAAACTTATTTCTATAATTTCTGATGCATCAACGCCATTTGACAAAAGCTTCTGTTTGAACAATTTCAGAAGCGTTGATTTGCCAGACCGCCTGACACCTGTCAGCAATTTAACAAAGTCAGCATTGATTGCTTGTGTTAGTTTATTGAGATAAAGCATCCGTTCAACCATTCAAACATCTCCTCAAAAATGGATGATTCCATAATACCATATTATATTCCTCTTATAAAGGGTATTTAATAATAATTTTTATTATTTCCCTTTATAAAGGTATTTTTACAGTCGCATTTAATCACACCTTTAATGATTCTGCCAAAGTTCAACTTATTTTGATAGTATAGGCATATATGGGTGCAGATTATATGATACAAATTATTTCAATCATGTTATCTGCGATCAAAATAGCTGATACATTTAACGAAACAATTGTCCTGTCAAATAATGCCGTCATTTGCCAATCGCTGGATTAACTATTCGAACTGTATGATAAACCAACATGAGGAATATGGCGTCCGAGATTTTGAACATTTTTATGAACAGAATGTTTTAAAATATAATATCAAACACTGTGAGAAGCCACACCGGCCTTTTATCGATGATCCTCTGGACTATGAAAGAAGCACTTGGCCGCAAATTAAAAACCGGGGCCTGTGGTCATGGGGGCATATGATTCATGATTACACTGGCTATATTGATCATATGAGTCGCTGGAAAATGAACATCCTCGTGATATGGAATGATTTCGTACCGCTGAATGCCAGGATGACTTTTCCAGTAACCTGCTGGTAGCTGTAGCGTAAAGTACAGAAAATCCAGCAGAGAAACTACAAGGGATGGCTTGTTTCTCAAACACTCTATTGATATGATTTCATTAACTGTTTCATAAGAAACAAATGATTAGTAGATTGGAGGACAAAATGAAATATCTTAAATGGCCTGTGATAGTTGTTGTATCTTTTCTTTTGGGTTTACTTTTCGTCCAATATTTATCCGTACATCCCTTACAGATGAGCTTATATCTTGTAGCAACATGCGTAGTGCTCTTCGGGCTTATACTGTTATTGGTGTTCGGCTTTAAACGATTAAGCTTATTTTTGGCTATCGGATTATCTTTGGTTTTATTCATTGCCGGTCATTTAATGATGACAAGCATCATTCTCAATAGACCAGATCCAAGGCCAGTACCGGAATTAACCCGATCACGTGATGATTCTGGGTTGGGGCATACGGCTGTTGTGTATTTTACTCATGGGGAACCGGAGACCTATAATCCGATTGGATGGATCAACCAGTTTAACGAATTCGATGAGCAGGATATTGACTTTATTCCAATGATTGCACGTCCATTCTTTTTTAATGCCTTGCGCAACAAGTACCTTGAGGTAGGAAAAAGCGGCCATCGTGTGATGCATGGGCAAATGATCAAAGCATTGGAAGATGCCTAGCCTATCGAGCTGAAGGTGATGAAACGACAAAGTTTTATATCTCGTTTTTAGATGATAATCCTCGACCTGACGCTGCTGCGATTCAAGCACTTAACGAGGGAGCAAGTAGAATTATTGTCTCGGAAGTATTTCTGACAATCTCAAACCATACTGCTGAAGGCGAAGACCAGATTAAGGAATTGGAAATTGAGGAACGTTTGAACATCCCGGTTGAATTCACCGGTCCATTATATGATTCCAATCTTTTAAAAAGTATGTTTGTGGAACGAGCCAATGCAAACATTGGTGATACGCCAAAAGAAAAGGTCGGCATCCTTTTGGTTGGGCATGGTCAACCAGATGAATGGGATGTGGAATGGGGTACAGAAACGGAACAAGAAATTGGCTTTCGCATGGATGTGATTGATTTATTAATAGCAGATGGTTTCGACCCGGATAATATAAGTCTTGCATGGATGGAATTTAAAGAGCCGAAACCAGCAGAAATCATAGAAGTGTTTTTAAATAATGGTATTGAAAAATTAATCTTCTTTTCTGCTGCAATCAGCGCAGATGCCATTCACAGTCAATATGATATTCCTGATTTGGTTCATGAAGCTGAATTTCCTGAAGGTTTTCTTGTAATCAATTTAGGTGCATGGAATAATGACCCAATTGTTATAAATGCTATTAAAGAAAAGATCGACATCATTGAATGAATCACAGTCATTATTTGCACCTAAAGTTAAAACTCAATTGATTTCCTATACTTCTGCTGGTCGGGCCCGGCAATGGGGTAAAATTTTACTGCAAACTAACTGCTTTCCAGTACTTTCAGCATCAGCTCATATGGCATAGAATCAAGGACTCCGAACTCATCAATCAGCCTTATCAGTTCCCTTACCCTATACTGTTGCAAGAAATCGTCGCCATCCATTGTCTGCTGCCAGTCTGATTCATTCTGATCTCTATCCCTCACCAACTGATTCCAGGCTGCGACAAAGATCTTTTCTGGTAAATCCAGCGGTAACTTCACATTGTTTTTGCATGTTCCCCTTTCCGGCAGATTGTTTACACAACGCCAAATCTGGTTGTTCTTTTGGCACCAACCGCGAATCCGGTAAGCACCGCCGCACCCGGTGGCTTAATTGTCTGGCTGCTGAATCCTATACCAAAATATTCAACGCAGACAACACAGTATTTCTCACTCAGCTTTCGCATCAGCGGCCCAAATTCTGCAGATGGAAGCGAAACGCCCATGCCGGGAAGCAAAACTATGGTTTTTTCGCCTTTTCCCATAGAATACACATGCATTTGTCCGTCTTCGACATCGACGAGAGACCCATAAGGTCTAATCTTTAAGAGTTTATTTTTATAATAGGTCGCATGTAGTATCGCGCCAATTAGCATAATAAGTGCATAACACCCAATAATGATCAAAAATATCATAGAGATCATTTTCCTCTTCTTTCTAAATATGGCATATCCAGCCTTTTATCATAAGCGTTATTTGCTTTTAAAATTCTATTCCAGCCAAAAACTTCTGAAACAGGCGACAAGGCATTCAACATGCGAACTTGAAAGTTCGAAAGCCGGATTGGCTTAGCAAATTTTCCAATATAATATTTGTCAAATCGACCGGTTTGTTCAAATGAAACCCCAAATTCTGAAAAATCATTCAAAAGTTTTTTATACCTCTCCGGCATTATGGCAAGTCCTGCACATTCACCCTTTGCAATGGCTCCCAGAAATTTATATCCCAACCGCTCCACGGACTTTTTCAGATAGCGACAGATAATTTCACTTTCCGAAGATTCAGGATAACCGGACTGGATGATAAAACCGATGGATTGATTGCCATGCGACT
>JAWSUP010000102.1:0-11809 GCA_033549405.1 Bacillota bacterium
AAAAGCTTAACAGCGGATCTTTCTTCCGTACAGGTGTGCTATTATTGACGCTTACTTTTAAACTTAGTTTGTGGCGTAATCTTGCAGAGTATTGGGCTCGAAGAATTTTGCATACTCAATTATTTACTACCTTCGCCAATGCAATTACAGATAGCTACGCCATTTGTGTTGCTTTTTTTCCTGCTCACAATTTTTATATTTGCGATGATTGTGATTAATAGAATATACAGGGATGAAATGCGATGATAGTTCGTGGGTATTTTGCATATAAAACGCTTGGCATTTGGACGTATATTCCCTATATGGCAATAGTAGTGATCTCATATATTGTTATTATACCCAAAGCTGAAGGTATTTCCTATTATTCCTTGCTGTTTTCAACTTATTTTTTATACTTTATTATTATTCCTCTGGCCATTATTAGGCATAGCAAAGCAGAAAGGTATTTTCGAGACATTTCAGTAATAACTAGATATAAGGATCGTAATCTTTGGATACAAGATTGGATATCACATGTAATATACGATTCTTTCTCATTTTCTGCAATATGCACCATTATTCGATATATTATCCTACTTTATGTAGCTGGTTGGCCCGGGTGGACAATAACAATGCTCGTTGTGCTAAATAATTCTGTACTTAGTGGGCTATGCATATTAATGTTCTCATTAACTATATCAGCAATCTCAATGTGGTTACCAAGTAGATATGTCTATGGATTATGCTTCCTGTATATAATTGTTGATTTTGCACTATATTTGAATGGTACTGCCAAGCTTTATATTCCACAAGCATTATATAATATCTCTGAAATCAATCCATTGTCTGTTGTCTCTAAGCATATACCAATTTTGCTTTTACCGATCATTATTCAGCTTTTTGTAATTATACAATCCGCAAAAAAAGTTGATTTCATAGAGGATATACATCATGAATCATAGAGATTGCATATTAGTCGTTTTTTCCGCGGCTGTAGGTTTTTTGGCAGCCATATACTCGATAGCTTTTGTTGCTCCAGATACCGGTGCCTCTTTATTACTTGTTTTCGCATTTGGAGGCATAAGCATGCATGACTTTATGGTTCTGCCTTTTATTTTCTCGATAGTGCCAATATTGCTGGTCCTATCAGCATATGCGAATATAATTCGAAGGGAACTGGATACAATAGGTCCATATACCTTTTCGCGTTCTCATCATCGATCAAAATGGTTCATGCTGAAGGCGATGGAATTATCGGGGATGGCATTTATCTACACATTAATGTATAATATTATTTTTATAGGAATTATATTACTCTATGGTTCAACAATTGACAACCTGTCAATTTTCTTCTCTATAACTATCATTGAAATCATACTTAACGCATTATGCTGTTCATTTTGGATAGTTCTGGCAAACATTCTTTCGATATGGGATGAAAAAGCAGGTTCATTTATTGTTATTGGTCTTTTTGTGTTTTGTCAATTAATAGCCTATGTATTTTTCAGGTATAATCCCAAATTATCTATGCTTTTACCCTCAGTTAACTGTATGTTGATATTACACGACTGGGATAGACTGAATTTCATGCAACAAAAAGTTGGAATAGACCTGATTGGTGGATTAACAATCCCAATGTCAATAATCGGTTTTATTGTTATGATTGTTCTACTTGTGGCGATTGGTTCACTCTATATAAATAAATATGAATTTCTGTAATACGGGGTGAAATGGTATGAATGCGGTTGAACTAAATTCTGTTAGCAAAATAATTCGAAAACAAACTGTCCTTAATAACATATCTCTTGCGCTTAAAGAAAAACGGATCTACGGTTTTGTTGGTCGAAACGGATCCGGAAAAACAATGCTGTTTCGTGCAATCTGTGGATTAATTCGACCGACAGCGGGTTCAATCATCGTTTTTGGTAAGAAAATAGGTGTAGAAATATCATTCCCACCAAGTGTCGGCTTAATAATCGAAAATGTGAATTTTTGGCCACATTATTCTGGTCTTCAATGCTTAAGACTGCTTGCAAGTATAAAAGGGAACATTCATGATCAAGAAATTCGCGAATCAATGGAAAGAGTTGGACTTGACCCTGATGATAAACGTTCGCTAAAAAGATATTCATTGGGGATGAAACAGCGATTAGGTATAGCTCAAGCAATAATGGAAAAACCGGATCTTATTGTGCTAGACGAACCTACAAATTCACTGGACTCCAATGGTGTTTTGCTTGTAAGGAATATTCTGCTTGAAGAGAAAGCACGTGGCGCAACAATACTATTAGCTAGTCATATTGCCGAGGATATTTCGCTGTTATCTGATGAAGTAATTCACATTGATCAAGGGCAGATTCAAAATGTTGAGGTTTTGCCATGATTAGGAAGATTCTGACATGCGTTGTCATAGGAATATTTGTATGCTCAGTAGTATTCACGATATTTTTAAAATATTCATATAAGGATCAGTACGCAGCGTTAGAAAAAAACGAAGTTGATAACCTTCTCATTAGTTATTACTCCCTCTATACTAATGAGGATGAGGATGAAATAACATTTGAAACTATCAGTCAAAACACTGAGCTTATCATTCAAGCTATTTGCGAAGAAAGAACAACACAATATAGATGCACATTGTTGAGATTAAGCGTAGTTCAAATATTGAAGGGAGTTTATGAAGAGAACGAAATATTTGTATATGAACCAAGTTATATATTTGCACGAAGTATGCCATTGACTTATAAGAAAGGCATTATGAGGTTTTGCATTGTTGATGGATACATTCCAATGTCTATGAACAATCAATATATTCTATTTTTAAATAAGGCAGAAAATGCACCTTCGGACAGTTATGTGCTGGCACATAATCAGTACTCCAAATTTCCTGTTATAGCAGGTGATATTGGCATATATGATTCAAGTCATCTGAACACCTACAAGTATATGAATATAATGGGATATGATTTCTGGCCAGACAGTGAAGAATTGCGAACCAATTATATTATTATAAGAAACGAAGTTTTCCAAAAGTACTCTGTTCTTAAATGAACACACCAGTTTGCCCAACTTACAAAATGCCCAACACTGTTGCATAGGCCGAGAAAAGGTCACCGAGAGCTACCGGCCTTGCCTGTGGGATGTTGCATGTTTTTTAAAGCAAAATGTTTTGACTGGCGTGCATTGACTGCCAGGATCAAGAAAGACAGTTGCATCCAATCTCAAAGCATCAAGATGTCAATATCCCTCAGGGAGAATTATAGGGTAAGTTTTCGACAATCCCTATATGGGTATATATTGTCAGTCGCGATCATCCGGAGAAAAAACCGACAACACCGGTATAGGCGCTGCCAACAATGCCCGGATCTTCCTCGGCCTGGTTCAGAAGCCCGCTCAACTGGCCGCCTGTTAAGCCATCCACGATGTCGATGGCTGTACTGCCTGTCTGGATCAGAAGGCCGGTACCATTAGACAGCCCTTCGGTGATGACATCCACGGTCGCATCATATACCATTTCGCCCGTGTCAGACAGGTAATCCCATGTAGCGTCGGCTGCATCGCTCAAGGCATCCATGCCGTCGGTCACGGCTTCCCAGCTTTGAGTCGCCGCTGCGGTGACCTGATTCTCCAGCCAATTGATCGTTTGGCCGATGTCGATCTGCATCGGGATGCCGATCAGACGCACACCGGATTCATTGATCAGAAGGCGGATGTCCAGTTCGTCATCAGTATCCCACAGCCCCGGTATGGCGACGGAAGGAACGGCATTCATGACAATGGCCAGTTGCGGCCAGCTGCTGTCCGGGATGTCATGGATGGCAATCAGGAATTTCCCGGTCATGTCCATCGTGAACTCGACGAATCCAAGGTTGACGCCGGCCCAGGCGCCGCCCTGCATCTGCATGAAAAACCCATGGTTGTTGATGTCGATAGAGGGGCCGGTATTATAGCCGATGCGCACCACTGAGAGATCCAGATCCGGACCAATGAGCAGGAGCGCGTGCAGGCCGACTGCATCGTCGTCCTGGATTCCGAGCAGGGACTGATTGAAAGCATAGAATCCGAGCGACAGCTCCGCATGGCCGATGGAGAAGGCGTCAAAGAGCGCCAGGTCGGTCTCGAAAGCCAGGGAGAATGGCCAGGGTCGCAGACTGAGTTCCGTGTTGTCGGTTGCCAGCAGGGGCGGCGCGTTCTCTTTCAGCCAGCTGATATCTTTCAGGAAGCGCATATAGTCGAGAACATTGCCGGCCTCGAGCTTGGCTGTACCAAATATGGTCGCACCGAGGATATCCAGAGGATCGCCGGAGAAAGCATCTGCCAGGTCGCGCACGCCGCCGCCCAACTCGGTCAGTGTGACGGGTACAGGTGTCTGGGTCACCGGGATTTCGACATCCATGGAGAAAGCGAGTTCGTCGAATACCACCCCCTTGATGGCCACCGTCGCCCGGATACATTTATCCTGGATCAGTTTAGCCTCAATACCCAGGGAAACACGACTCTCCGCCGTATCGATCTCAAGTTTGATGCCCTTGATGCCAAGAGCTCCGAATCCTTTCAGGCTTTGGACACCGGCCGACACAGATGCTTCGAAAAACAGGTCCAGGTCGTCACGCCGGGCTGTGACCAGTGCCGAACTGGTTGCCGCGAATTTTTTCATCCCGGCGCTCATCAGCAGGTATTCCTGGAAAGGGATGTCCAGGTTCAGTTCCATGACGGGGATCTCGACCCGGTCCGGCAACAGGGTTCCGGTATCAAAGGGAAAGTCGAACAGACCGAAGCTGAGCGGACGGGCAGGGATGTCCTGCCACTGACGGGATGAAAAAGCGGCGCCGTCACCTGCCCGGGTCAGAGTCACCCCGTTCCAGTGACCCAACTGCAACACAGCGCCTTCTTCCAAAAAGAACTCTGTAACAAACAGGCTGTTTGAGTCTTCATCGAAAGACAGATAGGCGTCACCCAGCGGCGTGACTGCCAGTTCATCAGCCGAAGCTGAAAGCCAACTGTCGCTCAGCCGGATCTCATCCGTAAAGCGGACCATGTCGTTGATGCATGCGCCGGTCAACACCCAATCGCCTGTATCGTCATCTGCCGGCGCCATACCGGCCGACGAGATAGTCCAGGGGCCGAAGGTGACGGTTGTCGCCCCATCGACATCATAGAGCAGGAACGTATCCGGGAAAGAGAACGGACGGTCGCCGATTACGACATTCAGGGTGTAGAGCCCGGCCGGCAGGTTGACCGGCAGGAAGAAGCGGATGACATTATCGCCTTCGATACTGATGTAGGCCGGATTGATGCGCCCCACGCCGGGAATGGTCAGATTAACCTGGGCAGGCTGAAGACCGGAAAAGCCGCTGCCGGGCAGGCTGATCAGGACCATGCCGCTCATGCTCCTGGCAATGGCATGCTGGTCCGGCGGATAGACCGCCAGATCCCCTTCGGCAAAGTCGGTTACGGATCCGTCAAAACCAAGGTCGGCGCCGGTATCTGGATCCTCGAAAGGATCAAAATCCGGTCCTGACCAGTCATCGCCGGATAGCGGGCCATCTTCGCCAAAGGATCCTGTATAATCGGCAAAATCGAGATTGCTCAGGCCGGCATCGGAATAATGGCTGGCGCCAACCAGATCCATGCCTTTACCGGGATTGCGCAGAAAGCCGGCATAAACGCCGGTGGGCAAATGGTGGCCCCACAGCTCAAAAAATGAGCTGACCGGATATTCCGGGATCGAACAGGTTGCCAGGAACACCTTGAATGGCCGCTCGCGTATATATGAGTAGAAAGCCATCAGGTCGTCGACAGATGGGTCGATCAGCTCGCCGCGGCCGGCTGATGCCAGGTGCTGCATGGATTCCTGGTCCCTGACCGACTGGATATTTACGAAATGGATGGCGGTATTGGCTGCGATGGCGGCGCCGCGCAAGTACTCGGGCGACTGATCACCGCCGGCTGAAACACCGCCGTCGGGATCCCCATTGGTGAAGACGATGACCTGCCCCAGCCAGGGCGATACATCGTTCAGAGCAGTTTGTTCCCAGGTTCCGCTGACACTATCCGGATCGACAGCTGTCATATTGCTGACCGGCCAGGTGATCATGCTGATCAAGTCCGGTGAGGAAAAGGCGTCACCGCCGTAAACGGACTGGATGAACTGCTCCAGAGCAGCCTTGTCCGCAGTCGGCTTGTGACAAGTCATGTCGCTGTTGCCGAAAACCAGAACTTCGCCATCGTCCGCTACAGAGCGTACTCCCTGGTATGGCAGGCCGCCAATGACGACAAGCGCCTGTTCGCCATCCGCCATAGAGCGGACAAAGGCCTGGGCAGCCTGTTGTTGCAGCTCAAGGGTTTCTGCGGGGATGAAGGGACGGTTGTCCAGAATGAGCAGGGTGTAGCGGTTTGCAGCCACTTCTGTAAATGACTGAACATTCAGAAGGTGGCGAAATCCGACATTGGTCCTGAATTCAAAGTCCTGTGCATCCGGCACACCGCCCGGATAGCCCTGACTGCCGCCGGCCAGGGTGACAAAAAAGCTGATCAGGCCGTCTTGAGTCATTTCAGGTGTGCACAAGTTGAACAATGGCTGGAAATCCTGCCGGATCCGGCTGCTGGCCAGCTCGTTCGGCCAGGGTGGAGCCGGCGTTGGTGTCGGCAGCGGCGTGGGTGATGGTGCGCCGGTTGGCAACCCCGGTTTGGACGGTCGGTCAGCTTTGTCGGCGCCATCGCTCAGCAAACCGGCAAGATTGTTCTCGTCAGCCGTGATGGGTTCTGAGATGGTTTCTGTTTGCCAGTAGGCATGTTCCGCGTCCTGCAATATTTCTGACAGGTGGATCAGCCTGTCCAGCGATTTCAGACCGCTGCCGTTCGGGTAGCGCGTAGCTGCCGTGTTGATCAGCTGTCCCGCCTGGTCATGATCGGAAAGCGCTTCTGTCCAGCAGAGTTCGACCGCTGCCAGCAGCAGTTCCGGAGCCAGACTCGTCTCCTTACGGGCGCGACTTTCCAGTTCATCGGCCAGTCCTGTCAGATAACTGGATTCGGACGCCTCTTCGGGCAGTTGGTCAAGCGCGACCTGTCCGGTTACAATCAGGTTCGCAAGATGCAGCTGATCCAGGCTGCTGCCGGTCTGCAGCATATCGACCAGAGCCTCATCCTGGTCCATGGCCAGATAAACGTCTGCCAGCAGTGTTGTGACCGCTTTATCCTGCTGTTGACTATGCAGTGTTGTGATAGACTGACTAAGTGCCTGCCAGGATTCATCTGAAGCGTCGCTGGTCTTCAGATGGGCTAAAGTATCACGGATCGTGTCCAGCTGCGCGGCCAGCTGTGTCTGGCTGACGACAGCCGGAATGGACTGGTTTTCCTTAAGGACCTGGTCCAGAACGGTCTCTGCCAGTTGCCTGGCCTTATCGATTCGCCCGGCTGCCGGCAGGGCAGCCAGTGACTGCCATGCCGTAAGTTCCTGCTCAATGACAGGCCAGTCCTGCATCTGGCCGGACCACCTGGCCGCATTGAGGGACAAGCAAGAATAGTAATGATCAGCAGCCGGCAGATCGCCGCTGACCAGTGCTGTCCGAGCGCTCAGCAGGATGGGTTCTGGCTGTTCCGGTCGTTCATGCAGCGCAGTCTGAGCGGCCAGCCAGGCCGTGCGCGTGTCAGTGCGCTCAAGTGCCGCCCTTAAAAGAACCAGACTATCCTGACCAGACTGGCCGGCAATCTGACGATAAATCGGTGAAAATCCATACCGGACGCTGCTGACGGCACTGAGCACCAGAACAGCAGCGAGCAGCCAGATGGTCAGCCGGGTCAGCCTTTTCTGGATTACAGCAGCGAGGGTAAAAGACAGGAAGGCAATCAGCAGGAGAAGCGCAATCTGCAGCCATGGTTCGCTCAGGATTAACAGCAGTCGTGTCATGGGTTCTTTCGCTCCTTCCTTTTGCCCGCCAGGATATAGATCACCAGAAGAAGGATCAGCAGCGGCAGTCCGGCCAGGAGGATCCAGGGCTTGGGTATTTCCGGTTCCAGACGATAGACAATGGCCTGGTAGGTTGCCTGGTTACCGGCCCGGTCTGCGATCGTTATGCTGATCGGGTTGTCATGCAGCTGCAGGGTGATTTCTGCCTGAAAATTGTTATACGTATCTTTTCCTACAGGCTGGCCATTGACGCGGATGTCAATGGCATCACCGGCGTTGCCGGCCAAAAGCAACTGAGCATCTGTTGTGTGCAGTCCGTCCGGATCATCATAGATGCGCAGGAGCGGGGCGATGCTGTCTGTCGTAACCAGCCGCTCTGCTGCGACAGACAGCTGGTCGTCCAGTCTGGCCTGCCAGCGGATCCGGTTCAGCCCGTCAGGCAACTGGATGGACAGTGTTCCTTTGTCTTGCAGCGTAGATTTTGTTGTCATCTGGTTGATTCGGGTGGTCAGTTCCAGAGACGTCTCGACTTGGTAAGGAATGGACAGGTGGCAAGGCAGGATACTGCCTGTTTCGGGCAGATTGCAATTGAGCAGATCTTCCAATGAGATCGGCTGGGCAATGGTCAAGCTCGCCGGCAGACCTGAAATGCCGCCGGAGATCAGGGACACCTCGATGCGCATACCGACCGGTATGCCGTTATTATCGGGACCCGCCGGGATCAGGGCACTGCGGGATGAACTGTCCAGCCTGACGGCATGCCAGGGGAGTAATGCGTCATCCAGATAGGCTGCAAGCAAAAAAGCATCAACCGGAATAGCAGGCGGCGCCGCCCAGCTGAGCTCGAGTCCCTGCTCGAGGATGACGGCCGCAAGCCTTTCGACAGGCGGCGGGCTATTGGGAGCAAGCCAGGCAAATGGGACAGAAACAGCCTGGTGAAAATCGGTAAATCCAGCCTGGGTGCATTCAGCCCGGACGACCAGCTGATAATGAGCATAGCTGCCGACATCTTCAAGCGCAACCACCTGAGTGACGGACTGCCCGGTTGTTGCCTGTCCCCCGGCAATCAGCTTGCCCTGGCTGATGTTGCCATCGGTAGTCAGCCAGGCTTGCCAGGTGCAGTCTTGATCTGCTTCTCCAGCCAGGGCAAACTGGATCCTGATCGACTGGTCGTCGCTCTGGACAGCCGTCACAGCCTGGACCAGGAGCGGCTCAATCAGGCGCTGAACAACGATGCCGACACGGCCGTTGTCATCGGTGAGGCATTCGGCAGACCAGATGCCGACAGCGGCCTGCTCAACTCGAAAAATGGTGATGCCGGCGCGGCTGGCGACTGAAACGCCCGCCGATGATTCATCCTGCGAGATCCGCTGGCCATCCGGAGCGATCAAAGTTGTCTTAAGATCACCGCGTTCCCAGCCGATGGTAAACAAGTAGGTGCCCTGCTCCTTGATTTCGGCAACCGGCAATAACCGGACAGAGGCTTCGGCATAGACCGGTAAAGGCATCAGGATAAGCAGGACTGGTACAATCAGCAGCAGAAACAGACGGAATGACCGCAACGCTTTCCAGTCTGATTTGCCAAGTGAATGAAAAATAATCATGATCTCACCACCATCAGGAATCCAGTTGATAACAGCATCAAAGCAATCTGGTATCAGAATCGGGTGTCAATAGAACATAAATGGGAAAGTCAAACCGGCGCGACCGGCACTTGCCTTTATTATAGGCCAAATTAGCACGGTTACAATAACTTTCAGATTAATAAACGGCATGGACACGTAATGGTCTCTTAGGGTCTGCTCTTTTACTCTCAGAATGATGCTATGGAAGCCTTCAGTAAAGTTGTGTATAATACAACGGTCAATATAGAAGTGCTTAACCTCTTCAATTACAACAACTTCGGAGGATTTGATGGAGCTTTATATATCAGACCTGGACGGAACACTGCTGACCCCAGAAGCGACCATTACAGACCGGACCAGGGACACGCTCAATCGGTTGATCCGCGAAGGCTTACATTTTAGTGTCGCCACAGCACGGACACAGGCGACGGTCAGTCAAATTCTGCGCGAAGTCGCTATAGATGTACCGGTCATCCTGATGAATGGCGCCTGCCTTTATAACTTGCAGGATGAACGTTATATCAAAACTGAAGGCCTGCCGGAACTGGCTCGGGCGGAGTTGTTTGAGACCTTGAAAAAACACCAGATGGAAGGTTTTGTCTATACGATCGATGACAACCTGCTGTCTACCTGGTATGAACGCATCGACACACCGGCTGCACGCAGGTTTGTCGCCGAACGGGAACAGCGCTATGGTAAAGTTTTTACCGGTGTCAATGATTTTACCCGCGACTTGTCCGATCGCACGATGGTCTATTTTTCAGTTACGGACAGGCAGGAGCGTCTGGCTCCTCTGTATGCCGATCTGGCGCGCACAAACCTGATGCGCGTCGAGTTCTACCGCGATGTCTACCAGCCGGGCAACAGTTATCTGGAAATCTGCGCCAATACGGCATCCAAGTATTTTGCTGTAAAGTATCTTCGTGAGCAATACGGCTTTGAAAAGATCACCTGTTTCGGTGATAATGTAAATGACCTGCCGATGTTTGAGGCCAGTGATGAACGTTATGCTGTTGGCAATGCCCTGCCCGAAGTGAAGCGGCTGGCCAATGACGTTATTGGCAACAACACAGAAGACGGCGTAGCCCAATGGCTTAGCCACCACGCAGGAAAGACAGGAGTCAAGCCATGCATGTTTTAATGATCAACGGCAGCCCGAACAAAGCTGGCTGCACTGTAACGGCTATGCGCGAAGTCGCAGAACAGCTGAACCGGCAGGGGATCGAAACGCCATTTTTCCACATCGGGAAGAAGCCGATCCGTGGTTGCATCGCCTGTGGAAAGTGTGCCAAAACCGGTCTGTGTATTTTCGACGATGATCCGGTCAACAGCTGTATAGAACAGCTGATTGCGGCGGATGGCGTTATCGTCGGGTCGCCGGTTTATTATGCCGGCCCCAATGCGGCACTGTGCGCTCTGCTGGACCGCGTGTTCTACCTGAAATCAAAAAAATACGCTTATAAACCGGCAGCAGCCATCGTCAACTGCCGGCGCGGTGGAGCAAGCGCAGCCTTTGATCGGCTGAACAAGTATTTCACCATCGCGAATATGCCATTGGTTCCATCTCAGTACTGGAATTCCACCCATGGTTCAACACCGGAGCAGGTTCGTCAGGATCTGGAAGGCCTGCAGGTCATGCGCACTTTGGGCCGGAACATGTCCTGGCTGCTCAAGTGTATCGAAGCCGCACAAGGTGTTGTGCCTTATCCTGAAGCAGAGTCGCGTGTATTCACGAATTTCATTCGCAAAGATGATTGATGCCAGATGCGCAATCCGGTAAAATTGTCCTATGCTTGCTGCCCTGCCAGCGTATACTACAGTGATCCGCGGCGATTCATGAAAGCGACAGGTACTGCACATGAAAGCACATGAGCGACTGCTCAAGTATGTCACGATCCACACAACATCCGATGAGCAGTCCGACACTCATCCCAGCAGTCAATGCCAATTAAACCTGGCCCGTCTGCTGGCCGGTGAAATGCGTGACCTGGGACTGCGCAATGTCCGGATCAGTGAGTATGGTTATGTCTATGGCTATCTGCCAGCGACGCCAGATTATGAGAACCGTCCGAAAATTGGTTTTATCGCCCATATGGACACCAGCCCGGACGCGAAAGGCGACGGCGTCAAACCACAGGTCATCGAGCATTATACCGGACAGGATGTTGTCCTGCCTGGCAACGGCACTGTTTTGAGCGTCGAACGTTTTCCCCATCTGAACGCATTGCAGGGCCGCACCCTGATCACGACGGATGGCACAACACTATTAGGTGCCGATGACAAGGCCGGTATCGCC
>JAWSUP010000103.1:0-11762 GCA_033549405.1 Bacillota bacterium
AGCCATCCGACCTGATCGGAACCGGCCAGGTCAGCGACATGGCTTATATCCGTGAATCCATCCGGTTGATCAAGGCCATCAACCCTGACATCAAAGTTCTGCAGGCCGCCGGCATCAGCAGCGGCCTCGATGTTTACAGGGTCATCTCTGCCGGTGCTGAGGCGACCGGCTCGTCCAGCGGCATCGCGACAGCACCTGATCGAGCTGCCATGGTTGATGAAATGATCCGGGCTCTCCGCGAAGCCTGGGACGCACGTAAGCAGTCCCCAAGAGAATAAAGCCGCTTCCATTTGATGCAATAACAGGCCCGTATTAAGCGCAAACCAGTTCAAACAGTTCAGTATTGACAGTATATACCTGTCTATGAAACTATAATAATAGAGGAGCTAACATATGAAAGTCTGTCGAAAAAGTATTGATGTCCAGTCCGCCGGACTGCACCCGACTTTCCATGATGTCACACAGGATGTCAAGAAGATCGTTGCGGAATCCGGCATCAAAGACGGCATCTGTGTCGTCTATTCCCACCACACGACCTGCTCGGTCATGACCCAGGAGTGTTCCCACGACAAAACCTATTTCGGACTGGAATACTTGCAGCAGGATCTGTGCAACATCATGGAGAAGCTGATCCCCACCTGTCGTGTCGAAGGCCAGTACATGCATCCAGGCCCGAAGCATATCGATTTTGCCATGAGCGTGGGTGAAGAGGGCGAGTGGACCAGCCTCAACACGGACGCCCACTTGCGGTCATGCTTTTTCGGTCGCTCAGAGAGCATTGTCATCATGGATGGCGAGCTGGACCTCGGCGAATTCGGCTACGTTTATTTCATCGACTGGGACCAGGTCCGCGCCCGCCCCAGAACCGTCCAGGTCCAGATCATCGGCGAGTAAAGGAGACACGATTATGAAGACCTATACATTCGGCATCATCGGCTGCGGCCTCATGGGCAGGGAGTTTGCCAGTGCGGCAGCCCGCTGGTGTCACTTTCGCGAAGATGTGCCCCGTCCTGAGATCGTTGCCGTCTGTGATGTCAATCCGGCTAACACGGAGTGGTTCGTCCAGCACGTATCAACGATCCAGCAAGTGTATACCGATTACCGCGACCTGCTGGCCGATCCGGCGATTGAGGTCGTCTACATCGCAGTTCCGCATATTCTCCACGAGGAGATCTTCGTCGCAGCCATCAAGGCCGGCAAGCACATTATGGGTGAGAAGCCCTTTGGCATGGATCTGGCGCAGAACCAGGCGATCATGGCCGCTCTGGCAGAAAACCCCGGTGTCTTCGCCCGCTGTTCCAGTGAATTTCCCTTCTTTCCGGCCATGCAGCTCCTGATTCGCTGGATCCGGGAAAAGAAATTCGGCCGCATCCTGGAAATCAAGGCAGGCTTTTGCCACAGCAGCGACATGGATGTCAATAAGACGATCAACTGGAAACGCCAGGCAAAAATCAACGGCGAATACGGCTGTCTGGGAGACCTGGGCATCCACACCGAACATGTGCCCTTCCGCATGGGCTTTGTTCCCCGCTCCGTCTATGCCCGGCTGGATAAATTCATCACGGAGCGGCCTGACGGCAAGGGCGGCATGGCCGCCTGCGACACCTGGGACAACGGCACCATGATCTGCGAGACAGCTGACCATGACGGCCACCCCTTCACGATGAACCTCGAGACCAAACGCATGGCGCCCGGCCAGACCAACACCTGGTATTTTGAAATCTATGGCATGACAGCATCAGCCCGTTTCAGCAGCGCCCATCCCAACCAGTTCAGCTATACGGTCGACTGGGGCAAGGAACAAGCCTGGGCCAGTCTTGATGTCGGCTATAAGCCGATGATCCCAGTGATCACCGGTCCCATCTTTGAATTTGGCTTTACAGATGCTATTCTGCAGATGTGGGGCACATTCATGCTGGAACTGGATGGACGGCCGGTCGAGTTCGGCTGCTTCACGCCCGAGGAGACTGCTCTGTCACATGCTCTGCAGACAGCGTCGCTGCAATCGCATGAAGCCCGCACGGCTATTGATCTGGATAGTCACTAGACAAGTTCGTCGTTGAACTGGAAAATCAATAAAAAGCATAGAATACAAGGAGGAACACAATGTACAACAAAGACTGGGCCAAAGTCGATCTCAACACACTCCCTGAAATCCACACGGAACTGCCGGGACCAAAGTCGGTGGAATACCATACCCGGGCAGCCCGCTACATGAAAGGCTATTCCAGCCAGGTCAGGCTGTTCCCGGTGGTTTTCGAATCCGGCAAGGGTTGTGTCCTGACAGATGTCGATGGCAACCATTTCATCGACTTTTCATCCGGTATCTATGTCACAGGCCTGGGTCACTGCCATCCCAAGATTAGCGAGGCGGTCGCCCATTATGCAGGTCAGCTGATGAACTGCCACGACTTCACGACTCCGATCAAGATGCAGCTTCTGGAGAAGCTGGTCAGCATCACCAAAGGCGATTTGAATGGCGTGCAACTCTATGACTCCGGCACGACCGCCGTTGAGGCCGCCCTGCGCTGCGCCCGCGCCGCGTCCGGCAAAATGGAGTTTGTCTCCTTCTGGCGTGACTTTCATGGCAAAACCATGGGTGCTGTCAGCTGCGCAATCGTCGATAAATCACAGGGCATCCGCGCCCCCGGCTTTTTCCTGGCGCCGCGGCCCAACTGTTATCGCTGCCCCTTCAAAATGCAAAAAGAAACCTGCAACTGCTACTGCGCAGATTTTCTGGAAAGTGTCATCGTCAACGAGACCTCCGGCCAGCTGGCCGGCATCGTCCTCGAACCGATCCAGGGCTGGGGCGGCTCCGTCATCCCGCCGGATGACTTCATGCCTAAACTGAGAAAGCTCTGCGACAAGCTGGGCTGCCTCCTGATCGCCGATGAAGTCCTGACCTGCATGGGCCGGACCGGCAAGATGTTCGCCATGGAGCACTGGGACACGATCCCGGACATCACGACCTTGGGCAAAGGCTTCGGCAATGGCTTCCCCGTAACCGCCATGTGCGTCAGCGACAAATATAAAGAGAGCATCGAGAAGATCTCGGCATCCTCCAGCTACGGCGGCAACCCGATGGCCTGCGCAGCCGCCCTGGCATCGATCGAAGTCATCGAAGAAGAGCAGCTCTGTGAGCGTTCCACTCATCTGGGTGAACTGGCTTTGAAGCGCATGGGCGAGATGATGGGCCGGCACAAGATCCTCGGCGACGCCCGCGGCAAAGGCTGCCTGCTGGCCCTGGAGCTGGTCAAGGACCGCGAGACCAAAGAGCCGTTCGAAGAAGCCGGCCGCATGGTCTACCAGAAGGCATTCGCCAAAGGCCTGGCCTGGGTGCCGGCCGGTCATATTCTCCGCCTGTCCCCGCCGATCATCATGGAAGACGACATGCTCATGAAAGGCTTTGACATCATCGAAGACGCCATCATCGAGACAGAAAAGCACTTCGGTATCAGATAAGGTAAAACCGGAAAACCACAAACCGATTTCACGATATTGACAAAGATCCCGGCAGTGAGGTTGATGCTTGCTGCCGGGATTTGTTCATGATAATAGACTCAAACCGCTAACAGCCTCAATACCCGACTGTCTCCCAGCAGTCAAACGGGCGTGCGATATCTTCGCTCACATATACGGTCGCTTTGAAAAGCTGCAAAATGGATGCCGGTACCTGGAGATTAACCGGTCCGTACAACGTCAGGCGAGAGATCATGCGCTGCCAGGAGTTGACGCCGCCCAGCGCTGTCAGGCTGTGCATTTCGAAGTGATCCCGGGCTGACGCGATGTCCTTCGGCCCGATGGTGACGGCGCGCGGCGGTACATTGGCCACATCACCGCTGCAGCCAAAGATGCCAAACAGCGAATTCTCGGCAATGGTCAGCGGGTGCTGCGTGACAATCCGGGAACCCAACGTCAGGAACTCTTCGATCGTATCGGCCTTGAACTCGCTTGTATCCGGATCGATGAAAGCCGTATGTCCCGGCCAGCCAGTGGCACTGTAACAAACATCGGCACCTCCGTCACCCGTCTCTTCGATGATTTTTGTGTAGTCATAGATGTTTTCGTTGGTAAAGACATGGATCTGCTCTTCTTTCGGCCGGAGATCCGCATCAATGTTACCGTAGAAATACTTTTTAAATGAATAGCCCAATCCGGCTTTGTAAGTCAGTGGCGCCACCTGACCATCCTGGTTCGCCCACTCGTCCATGCAGAAGGTGTGGACATTGCGGCAGCTTACGCGATACCGGTTGCACATCTCAGCTACATTAGTGTAGGCTGACGGCCACGGGTTGGGGAATATCATGACCAGTCTCCGATCCAGATCATCGGACAGCTTGATCCGCATGAAACAATCAGCGACAAATAGTGATGTGACATCCTGAACAATCTTGATCTTAAAATCCGGGTTGGCATGCTTTTCCATGTCTTCCCGCCTGATGCTTCTACATCTTTCCAGGACAGCCTTGTCCCTGAAGGGAATCCATACTGCAGGTTCAAAATCGAAATCTTTACTCATATGATACCTCCATCTGTTCGTCTTTATTCTGCAATTCCGCAATAGCGGATTAGAAACAATGCGATCGCCTGCGTGTACGCCAGGAACTCCGGGCAAGACACATATTCATTCGGTTGATGCGCCCCGCCAGGCAACGAGAAGTCCTTGATGATGCCAAAGCTGATACTGGATCTGCTGCCATATTTCAAGAAAATGGATAGATCTGACAAACACGCGCCGCTTTGCATAACCGGATGACTGCCCACAGCCTCACCGGCTGCTTCACCGGCTGCTTGTGCCATGATCCGGGCGACCGGTTCTTCTGCCGACGTCTCAAGATAATCGAAAAACCGGGTCACCGGCCTGAATCCGGATGCGGTGAACCCGTATTCATGCAGTTTGGTGTTGATCTTGGACAGCAATTCAACCAGTTCTTCATTGATCTCTGCTTTTGATTTGTCCGTGTAGATCACAAATGTCAGCTTGCCGCTGTCAAGGTTGGATCCAAAGCTGCCGCAGTTGAAGTCCATGAGCCGGAATGCGGCCCTTTCCATGTCTGAGCCGTTGTAGATGTGGTTGTGATGCAATTCATCCTGTCGCCGCTTTCCCATCGTCTCAATTTCGTTTTTCACAAGGTATAGCGCATCGACGGCCGGGGCTGCGGTGTCCGTACTGAAGTCTGCCTTCACTTCGATCGCAAAACCGCCGCCGCCCAATGCCGCGATCCACACTTCATAGTTGCCGCCGTCCAGGTTGACAAAGGTTTCGCACGGGTACTTCAGGCAGGCTGCCAGCGCGCCGTCTCCGCCGCCATATTCTTCATCGGTATACGCAGTCAGCAGAACGGTCTTCGCGAGTTTTATACCGCAATTCTGCAAGGCCTTCAATGCAAAATATCCGGCGGCGATACCGGATTTATTGTCGCTGGCGCCCAGTCCATAAATCCGGCCGTCCTGAATGACGCCGCCAAATGGGTCGACTGTCCATTTCGCAGGATCACCGACCGGCATGGTGTCGGTATGGGCAGCCAGCATGACGCGCGTACTTTTTTCTTCGCTGTGGTTAATGCCTGTCACATTGGGCCGATCCTCCATCCCCCTGCCAGCCAGATATCCGGGATGCTCTTGAATGCCGACGACACTGTCCGGTGAATAAACTTCTGTTTCCAGGCCGATGTCCTGATAAAGGCGGGCGATATGCAGCTGGCATGCCTTTTCCCGGCCATGGGTGATAAAATTCTGCGAATCGAATTTAATCAGCTCTGACAGTGTTGAATAAAGTTCTGTCTTGTGCTGTTCGATGTGTTCAGTGACTTTCTTTTCCAGGTGATTCAACGATCCTCACCTCCTCGCTTCTTTTCCTTCTGTTCCTGCTCTGCAAGCCATCTCTGGCGGACGCGCTGGTACACTTCGTCAGGGATTTCAGGGTCACCAAGGGCATTGAAGGGGGCCAGATCATCCCCGGCTATAGCCGGATTGGTACACCAGTTGTCATGACGCCACGCCTCTCTCTGAGATGGATCGCGCAGATCAGGTACAGTCTGGGGCATATTTCCCTGACAGATGGAGCGGTAAGCCAGGATACCCGGCATGCTCATGTCAAGAGCCTGATAGACATCGATGCAGAGATCGCCGGCAGGACGGCCCAGGATTTTTTCCAAAAAATAGTGCATTGTATAAAAATCACCACCGCCATGACCACGCGTCTGTCGAGACAGTTTTGTATCAACAGGCGGTTTCGGGCAGTAGCTGATTTCTGTATTGGATTGGCTGTGTCCCTCTCGGTACAGTTGGATGCGGTTAACGCCTTCGTGCCAGCGATCCGATTCCATCATGCCCTTTGTGCCATAGATGCTGTACCAGATCGAACCCGGTTCCCTCTTCAGGTGGCCATGAAGACTTTTGATGGTCGCCCCATTGTCCATCTGGGCGACAATCATGCCGGACGTGCCGCCTCTGAAACCGACAGCTGCCATATTGGGCGCCAGCGGCGTTTCGAAGCCAACCACCCGCGTGACGCGGGTACCGGTGATGGTAATGATCGGTCCCAGACTGTGGGTACAGTAAAAGGTCGAATACAGGCGGTTGCGCCAGTGATTTTTCTCGCCATAGGTGATCGCGGGCCAGATCGATTCGCAATCGTGGACATATTCGCCTTCGCCGTGCATGAATGTGCCGATCTCACCCGCCTGGTATAATCGCCGCATTTCCTGTGTCGCGGCAAAATAGCAGTAATTCTCCGCATAAGCGTAGATATTGCCGCTCTGTTCAACCGCTTCGACAAGGGCAACGGCTTGCCCCATCGTTTCAGTCGGCAGGACTTCGCTGGCTACATGGCGTCCCGAGCGGAGCAGCCGGATGGCATAGGGCCCAGATCTGGCAACCTGCAGCTCCTTGGCAGAGCAATTACCATTGGGAAATGACTAACGATACTATCAGACTCATTGGATCAAGCATTGCTGATTATTTCTGGATCAAACAGCCTATTTTTCTGTTATACAATACCATTTTCTCAAAAAAGCAGATACATCACCCATTTGTTGGTCAAATCAGGTCGGAAACAGTCAAGTCCATCAGGTTAAGAACAGTGCTGAAGCACATAATTTCAAATTGATCAAAAAACAGCTCATGAAAGCTTCTTGTCTGAATAAAAGCACTTCACAAACGTAGCCAGGAGCCACAAAGGCAGGATTTGCAGCATCAAACGAAGTGGTTCAGTATTGTGATCAGACCTAAAAGCAACAAAAATAAGGCTGCAATCCGTATTTACTTATTGGTCAGGCTACAAAACGTAGATAATATCGATCCGCTTGCGACACGATTATGGTAAGCCGATCGGCGTTCATGACAGACCCGGTACAGGCCAATGCCAGAAGACGCAGGGTTTTGTCATAACCTGACTGCGCAACCTTTCTGGCCAGATAATCTGTTTTGAAAGCCAGAACATGGAAAAACCGGGCAATGTTCATCAGATAGTGGTAGCCCAGCATAATAGATCTTCTCCGATGCTTTGATCATGCCGATGACATCGCGTTTTTCCTTTTTGATCCGAACAACGGTACACGGCATGGTAAACCAGCTGTCAAACAAGACATATTTGGCCGAAATATGCCGCACAGAACGGATCAGATCCAGTACCACATCCGTTGCATGGCATCTGGCATTCTCCCGTCTCTTGTAAGCAAGTGTTCTCTTGTCTGTTGTTTGTGCCGGGCAGTACACATTTTCATCCTTGGCTGAACTGAGCAATTGGAAAGCCAGGGGTAGAAAGGTGTTACCATCTGACCAACCCATAGTCAGCATGCGGAATCCTCTATAAAACTTGTGGTTGGTATGATCATAAACCTTCGCCATCAGTTCTACTTTCTTGCTGCGATTGCGGCTGAACAGGGAATCATCAATAATGAGGACATCCTGGCGATCCTTACTGGTCAGCTGATCAATGAAACTGATCAAGTGGGTCATCACCAGGACCAGCAGCTTTTCCCAATTGTACCATCCGTTATTAAGAAAGCGATAGGCTGTGTTCTTTTGGAAACAAAGGTCATTGCTCTTTAGATCCAAAGCCCGGTAAAGATTTTTACCGGAAAAGATGAGGGGAAAAAGATGCTTAAGGACCAGAACACAGGAAAACCCAGATGATTTATAGAAATTACATTTCAGAAGCAGTTTTGATAGGCCGATGTCACTGAAGAATCTTTCAACACGTGAAAATAACACCTGTTCATTAGCTTCGGAATGTGATATAATGTGAGCTATGGAAAACCTCCTAGTGACTGGTATTGTTGGGTTTTATCTGATTTCAATTATCCCAGAAACGGGGGTTTTCTTCAATAGTTAGGTGCGTGATCTATATTAATTTATCAATGTTCATCCCGGTTTATACTGCTGGGAAAGTTGAGTTAATCATTTTCGTCGCCGCTGCACTTGTGTGACTGTAGCCTAAAAGCCAATTGATACCAATAATCATGCGGGGTACCGATATGCCGCCTACCATAGTCCTGGAAAATTGTTTCTTCTCCATTTTTAACCTCTCATCGCTGATATGCAAGCCAATACGCCTGCTAGCGTGACTTTCCTGCATTTTTTGTTGCTTGTCTGATTGCAGCATTTATTTTTATTTCCCTCGATCCGTTTCTCATTAAATGATTCCACTGCAACAACTCTAATTTGACAGTATCCGGTATCCGGGCGAGGAAGACCTGTTGTTGCCCCTTACCTGTAGCTCCGAGATTTTTGTACGGGAAGCGAAGATCAGCTTTACCGATCTGCCGGCATAGGCATACGCTTTTTTTCACGATCCATGGTTCATTATTCTTTTTCTCAATCCCAATTTTTCCGATTTCACATCATTCCTTCGACGATTTCCGCCTGTCGATTGAAACTATCCGCTTCCGGGGAGAGGAGAAACCATAACCTTGTTTCGGAAAGCCGCCTTCTTTTTAAGAAAAGTATATAATCGGCCTGGTCCGGAAATTCCGCTCTTCCATGGGGACCCAACATTGGTACGATCACTGTTGAGCTCCCAAAAGCTTGAAATATTGTCTCTGGCTTTACATAAGGATAATGAAATTCCATACCAAGTATATTAATCTGTGAATGGGCCAGGTTATCCAGTTGATGCTCATAGGTGCCGCAACAGTGAATAAACACCCCACCGAAGGCTTCGCTGATCCTCTGAACGTAGGGTATGCTGAATTCCCTGTACAGCTTTGGGGAAATCAGCGGCATGTAATCTTCTATAATTCCAACTCCGATATCGGTTGGAAGCCATATATAAGGCCACAGCGGGCCGGACATCAGACCGATTTCCGCTATCATGGCCTTTATGATTCGGATGAGCTGTTCCGTTACCTGCTCCAGCAACATATGCACAGTAACGGGCTCATAAATCATGGCCATCATGAATTCATCCTGTTTCCACAGCATCGCGGCTGTATTGAGCGGACCCTGGATATCGATGAACGAGCAGGGCAACCTGTTTGTCTGCAGTTCTTTCGATACCGTGCGCCATAGCCGTACCGCCTTTTTTACATCTCCTCCGGTAGCATCCGTCGGCCGGGCTTTCCCGACATCAGCGGCATTCTCAATTACCGGCCTAATGCCGACGCAGCCGCCCACGGGTTTATACCGCTCGCCTCCCCAGTAGGCGGGCATGCTGACGGTGCTGAAGTCGGCAAGGATTCTCGGGATATTGAAACCTGGTACTTCAGCATTAAGGAGGATATTCCGGGCTGCTTTATGCGCCATTTCCACCGGATCGTCCAGTTGCCGGTATGCCGGTTCACTACGGAAAGCAGAATACACCGTTTTTTCCTTTCCAGACCAAACATCCCTCAGGAATTTTTTTGTTTCTTCCATTTTACGTGTCGGATACGCCTCATCAAATGTCATGTTTATAACCATTCCTTTCGCTTCGCTCAGGCACAAAACGGTATGAAAATGCTGTGCTGAGCGTGGTATTATGTGGGTGGTCATACAGGCACACTACAGAGCACGGGGAGGTGAGTGCGTCTCCCTCGGGAAGACCGCATATTTATATGTGCCGTTCGCCCATGCAGGTACAAATAAGTGTGGCATAGACCACGATGATTTATCTTTGTATAAACAACTCCCTGTTTATTCCGGGGTGGGCAGTCCCAGCCTGTATGGCCACGATACTACACCCGGAAAGGAAGTGCTTATGCTCAAGATTGTCTACCCCATCTGTTGCGGCATCGACGTTCACAAGAACTTTGTCGTCGCGACCATCGCTGCCACAAACAAGCAAAACATCACCGAATACAAAACCAAACGCTTTTCAACCTTTACCCATGACCTCAATGCCCTGGCTCAATGGTTAGCTCATTACCAGTGTAAGGAGGTGTGCATGGAGTCAACTGGCAAATACTGGATCCCGGTCTATAATGTCCTGGAGTCCTCCTGCCGGATCACTCTGGCACACCCCAAGTATGTCAGAGCGATCCCAGGCAAGAAGACTGACAAAAAGGACTCACGCTGGATTGCCGACCTGTACAAACATGATCTGGTTGCCAGAAGCTTCATTCCGGAAAAACAGATCCGGGAGTTGCGGGACATCCTGCGCTATCGTTTCAAGCTGACCTGTGTCGGATCCAGTGAGAAGAACCGTGTGCAGAACTCACTGACTGTCTCCAATATCCAGTTGGCTTCAGTTGTATCCGATGTCTTTGGCAAAAGTGCTCAAGCCATTCTCTCGCATTTGTTGGAACATCCGGGCGATACCGGATTTGATTTCCTGCCACTTCTGCACGGCTCGATGCGGGATAAACAAGAGCTCATTTCCCAGGCTATTAACGGAACGATTACACCTGTTCAGGCTGAGAAAATCCAGCTGTGTCAGCAACACATGTCAGCCCTTGGTCAGTTGACTGATCGCATTGAACAGCTTGCCGAGACACTGGCAAAGCCGTATGCCTCTGCCGTTCAGATTATCGAGTCTGAACCCGGCGTTGGTCATATGTCGGCCCTGATCATCCTGTCTGAAATCAGTGCGGACATGTCTGCCTTTCAATCGGCCCGTCATCTGTGCTCTTAGGCCGGACTGGCGCCTCGTAATGACCAGAGTGCCGGGAAAAAGAAGACGACGAAAATCAGTCGGGCTGGTGATTACCTTAAGCCGGTCATGGTCCAGTGTGCTCTGGCTGCCATTAAAAAAAAGACTTTACGCATTACAGACAGCGCTACGAGGCCCTGAAACATCGTCGTGGTCATAAAAAGGCCCTTATCGCCATTGCTCGCATGATACTAACGGCCATCTACACGATGCTGACCAATGGTGAGTTGTTCAATCCGCAGATGTACGAAGCTTCTGTCAAAAAACCTGCTTACATCCTGTCTCCGGAACAACAACTACTTAAGCTCGCGAAACGTTTGGGTTATACGGTTGCCAAGGTTCCTGATTCCTGATTGGAGTCTTATCTGAGTTCTTCGATTACTGCCATCTTATGACGGCCTGTTTCCGTGTACCTTTTTACAGGGATCTTTGGTGGTGTTCATTCTTTTACGTATTTTCTGATTTTCGCTCCTTTCGTCATATAATTAATGGTAGAGTATCCTTAACTTCCTGAAAATTATACCCTGCATCATATGAAAGAGCAGGATATTAAGTTATCCGAGATCAGCGATTATCTCATCGACGGTTTCAAGCGGAAGGTTCAGGGCAGACAGAATCTTGTTCTGTTTGGCAATTGTTTTGTACCTTCTCTTGTAGGTTCCCGTGCTGATATTTCGATCCCCTTTGATTT
>JAWSUP010000104.1:0-11652 GCA_033549405.1 Bacillota bacterium
GAATGCGACATAGTTGGATGCCCGGCAACCGCCGCCTGTCTGGGTCAGAAAGACGGATGCGTTATGCGGATCATAGCCGCCCTGCAAAAACGCGTTGACAATCTGTCCCACCACCATGATCGTCGGGTAACAGGCGTCATTGTTGACATATTTAAGTCCTGTTTCGACATCTTCCGCACTGGCCTTATTCAAAATTTTTACGTTATAGCCATTGTACTGCAAAACAGATTCAATCAGGCTAAAATGAATCGGTGACATTTGCGGGGCCAGGATTGTATGTGCCTTTTTCATGGACCTGTCGAATGCGACACGCCGCCAGGGATAGGAAGCTGGGACAGGCACAGATGCCTGGTCTGAAACTTTTTTCTTGCCAAGGGTTACGACAAGCGAGCGCAGACGGATGCGGGCTGCTCCGAGATTGTTGATCTCATCGATTTTCAGGACGGTGTAACGCTTGCCATAGGCGGCCAGAATTTCCTGGACCTGGTCAGTCGTGACGGCATCCAGCCCGCAGCCGAAAGAATTCAGCTGGACCAGTTCCAGTTCTGGCCGCTGCGCCACGATGGCAGCTGCCTCATAGAGGCGCGTATGGTAAGCCCACTGGTCCAGAACCCTGAGCGGACGGACTGCCCGGTCCGTCTCCGCTATGCTGTCCTCAGTCAGGACGGCAAGACCGAGTGTTGTAATCAATTGCGGGATACCATGGTTGATTTCAGGATCGACATGGTAGGGTCTACCGGCGAGAACAATCCCTTTTCGACCGGTTTTGGCCAGTTCTTCCAGCACCTCCCTGCCCCGGTTGCGGATAAAGCGCTTAAACCGCTCCTGCTCAGCAAAGCCTGAAGCGATTGCTTTTCTGGCTTCTTTGACAGTAACACCGAAGTCCGTCAGCGCATCTGCCAGTTGATCAGCCATTTTCTCCCGATGCGCCAGTGAAAAAAACGGGTTGATCAGACGCGTCGACGCATTCAGAAGCGGCAACGCATTAATTTTTATGACTTCAGGATAAGAGACGACGATGGGGCAATTATAACAATTGGCCGCACCCTTACTCTCCTTTTGTTCGAAGACGATGTCCGGATAGAAGATCGTGCAGATGCCGCGACTGATCAGGTCAGCCACATGCCCGTGGGCCAGCTTGGCAGGGTAACAGACACTTTCAGATGGAATCGTCTCCATGCCCTGCTGAAACAGCTTATGGTCTGACTGTGCGGATGGCACTACATGAAAACCAAGTTCTGTCAGAATCGTAAACCAGAACGGATAGTTTTCGTACATGTTCAGTACAACGGGGACGCCGATCGGTCCGCGCCAGGCCTTTTCGGCAGATAGCGGCTCGTAAGACAGCAGACGCCGGTACTTTTCTGCAAACAGGTCGGGTGTATCCTGCATATGATTTTCCGCTGAACCGGCGCCCCGCTCGCAGCGATTGCCAGAGATATAGCGCCGACCGCTATCGAAGCGGGCGATCGTCAGACGACATTGATTGGCGCAGCGGCCACAGACGGACCGGGTTGTCTTGATCTGAAAATCTGCCAGATCAGCAAGGCGGAGCATGTTTGACGGCTGATCCGGATTCTGCGATCGCTCGATCGCCAGAAGCGCCGCACCGAAAGCACCCATCAGGCCGGCGATCTTCGGTCGGATCACTTCGCGGCCGGTCACCCGCTCAAAACAGCGCAGGACCGCATCGTTGAGAAACGTGCCGCCCTGTGCGACGATTCGCTGCCCCAGGCTCTCGGGGCTCTTGATTTTGATCACTTTATAGAGGGCGTTGCGGACTACCGAATACGACAGTCCGGCGGAGATGTCTCCGACTGTGGCGCCTTCTTTGAGCGCCTGCTTGACACGCGAGTTCATAAAAACCGTACAACGGGTGCCGAGATCGACCGGGTTTTGAGCAGTCAGGGCAAGCGCGGCAAATTGTGTGACTTGCAGTTTCAACGTCTCGGCAAATGACTGCAGAAAAGAACCGCAGCCAGAAGAACAGGCTTCATTGATCCTGATATCTTCGATAACACCCTGACGGATGCTCAGGCACTTCATATCCTGCCCGCCAATATCGATGATGAAATTGACATCCGGACAGAAATGAGCGGCAGCTTTATAATGAGCCAGCGTCTCTACTTCGCCGTCGTCGAGAGCAAATGCCGCCCTGATCAGATTCTCGCCGTACCCGGTCACACAGGCACGGGCAATGTAAGCGTCCCTGGGGACCCGGGGCAGCAGGTCACGCAGGATGCTCAGTACGGTCGCGACCGGTTTTCCGTTATTCCCCGTGTAATGGCTGTACAGGAGCCGCCTGTCCTGATCCAGGAGGACAATCTTGGTTGTCGTGCTGCCGGCATCGATTCCCAGGTAGCAGGGGCCGACACTGTCCTGCAGTTTTCCTTCCGGCAGATCGTGTGCTGCATGTCGTTCATCAAAGAGCCGCTTTTCGGCCAGGCTGGCAAACAGCGGTGCGATCCTGGTCAGTTCACGCTGTGGCAGACGCCCGGACGACAGTCGGTCGTAGATCTGGCCGATGCTGAGGACTGGTTTATCCGCCAGCATGGCAGCGCCAACTGCGACCGTCAGCTGCGCGTTATCCGGTGAAATGAACGCGTCGACCCGGTCCTGCAGCGTCTCCTGGAAGGCCTTGCGCAGCATGGGCATGAAATGGAGCGGACCGCCCAGAAAAATAACGGTCCCACGGATAGGCCGCCCGCAGGCCAGACCGGCGATCGTCTGATTGACAACTGCCTGGAGAACAGAGGCCGCCAGGTCACGCCGTGAGGCGCCATCATTGAGCAGTGGCTGCAGATCGCTTTTGGCAAAGACGCCGCAGCGCGATGCGATCGGGTATAATGAACCGGCTTCAGCCGCCAGCTTATCCAGCCCGGAAGCGTCCGTCTGCAGCAGTACAGCCATCTGATCGATAAAAGCGCCCGTACCGCCGGCACAGGTTCCGTTCATCCGCTGTTCTGTGACAGGATGGAGATAAGTGATTTTGGCATCCTCTCCGCCCAGCTCGATAATGACATCCGCATGTGGATATAGTCTGTTGACTGCTTCTGTCTCAGCGATGACTTCCTGGACAAAAGGCAGATCCAGCCATTGCGCCACGCCCAAACCGGCAGAACCCGTCACCCGGATGGGCGCTGACAGCTCGGGAAAGGTGGCATTCACATCTGCCAGGAGGCGGCTGATTTCACCGCTGATGTCCGCGTGGTGCCGGGCATAGCGATCATAGATAATCGCGCCGTCGCGCAGTACAACGAGCTTAATGGTTGTTGATCCAATATCAAGTCCGATCTGGTCAGGCATTGCTGTTGGATCCATCTTCTATGTCTGTTGATGCCGTCGTCGCAGCCACTTCAGTTGGCGTCGTCACATCCGACGTCTTGCTACCCAGCGGAAAAGCTGCCTGCTCGCAATAAGGACAGCAGGCGATCAAACCGATCTGATCAGCTACAGTATCAAGTGTCTGGAATGATTCAGCCAGGGCGGTGCATGCATCGGCGAACGAGACCTGATCCAGTTCCAGTGCAAGCGTGCAGTGCGGCACCCAGTTCTCCTCTCGATATAAAGGTGAAAAAGCCGTACATAGCGGCTCGAGCGCGTTATTGATCAGGCGGTGCAGATCGAGCAAGTGCTCATCAACAATGGGTGCCAGGTATAAAACTGACAGGTTATTGGGGAAAAAGCCTGCACTGGCCAATTTGACCGGTATGGGGCTGAGAATTTTTTCTGCCATTTCAGACAATGTCAGAACGACCGTTTCATAACGGTCTGTATCAAATTCTGCCAGTGTCAGGTGAGGTTTCAGACCGGACAACAAGACAGTCTCATTGCCGCTGGTGTCGGCAAGTGCCTTAATCATCTGCCTGAGCTTGCGGTCGTTGGATTGATCAAAAGACAATATGATGGCATATTCCATGGAATCGTTTCCCCTGTCATTGTCTGTTTCAAGCAACGATAAATAAAAAGCCTGCATTCAGTAATTTATTGCGTTCTCCCTGTCTCGATCATTTCCAGAAGTCTTCCTGAATGGTCAATGAACAGGGATAATAATAGAGGAAGTCATTGAATAACTTGCCCTTCCACAATCATACACAAAAAATGGAAAAATGACCAGAAAATTTGATTTGATATCTGCCATACATGCTTCCGTCCAAGTGTGATTTGACAGGAAATGTGATTGCCAACACAGGCATATTATAGTATAATTAGCCTAACTTTATGAAATTTACATAATACATTCAGTTCATCTGGTTTGTATCGTTTATTGAATGGGAGGTAAATTTCATGACTAAGAGTAAGATTTCATCGAAAACTATTGTTGCCAAAGGAACGGAAATTGCTGTTATTTCCAATGGAAAAGATAATGATTATATTTCATTGACTGATATTGCAAAATATAAGTCGGACGAAAATCCTGGGTATGTAATACAAAATTGGATGCGCAATCGTTCAGTAGTTCAATTTCTTGGTTTATGGGAAAAAATAAACAATCCAAGTTTCAATTGCCTCGAATTCGAGGCAATTGAAAATACTGCAGGACTCAATAGCTTCGTTTTAACACCTAAAAAATGGATTGAAAAAACAGGGGCTATTGGAATAAAATCGAAACAAGGCCGTTATGCTGCTTCGTTTGCTCATTCTGACATTGCATTCGAGTTTGCTTCATGGATTTCACCTGAGTTCAAGCTTTACATTATTAAAGACTATCAACGCTTGAAGTCGAATGAAAACAACCGCCTAACAATTGGCTGGAACCTTAACCGTACGCTTGCGAAAATCAATTATCGGATTCATACCGATGCCATTAAGAAAGTTTTAATCCCACCGGATGTTACACCGCAGAAGCAAAACATGACGTATGCTAACGAAGCAGATATATTGAACATTGCTCTGTTTGGATTAACAGCGAAAGAATAGAGACAGTCGAATCCAGATGCAACGGGGAACATACGTGATGAAGCTACTCTCCAGCAGCTTATTGTTCTGTCAAATATGGAAAGCTTAAATGCGGAGTTCATCCGTCAAGGATTATCTCAAAAAGAACGCATTCTGAGGCTCAATGTAAGCGCTCAGCAGATGATGAGATCACTCGTAGACAATACCAGTATCGAACGACTTAAACAGCTTGAGCCACCAGAGGTTTAGTATTCAGGCATGATTGACTGCGATTCAACTGCACCGTGGTATACCGGCAGTGCACGCAATGATACCAACCTTCTACAATCATACACAAAAAATGGAAAAATGACCAGAAAAAAAGAGCGATACCACCTGGTACGCGCTCTTAGCTGCAGTTTCATTACTGTATAGATTATTTTTCGTCTGCACCGAACAGGTTCATGCGAAACAGCATGGACTCATCTTCAGGATTCTCACAGATGATCTTTGCTTCAACGAGCTTGCCACCCTCAATTAAGTTCATGATGCCAGCCAACTGGCTGAGCTTGCTCTTGAGATTGAAGCGGTCATTCTCGCTGGTCACCAGCAGAACGTTCCCTTTGCACTGATCGAGGGCTTTGACGAAAGCTCTTACATCGATATCATGCATACTGAATGATTTTGTCATGTTCAATTCCTCCTTAACACCTTGTCTTCAAGGTTTCTGGACTCGCCTGAGTCCATCTCTCTTCTTCTTTGTTCTGACCTAAGTATACATGACACAGCTTAAAAAAGCAATGATTTTCGGTTTGTCAATAGGGAGTATTTTACAAACATTAGCCTTATATTTTGTGCAATGTGTCAGAATCATTGCATCGCTCCCAAACGCAGTCCACCGTATACTGGTCTGTCAAGGTGTAACCTGGGGCAATCAAGCCTTCACTTTGTCTGCGATGATCAATAACATGATCGGTGCTGATGCTTGACTTCAGTTCAATATTTGATAAACTGTAACAGGCAACGCGCCGCTGTGGCTCAGAGGTAGAGCAGCTCACTCGTAATGAGCAGGCCGTGAGTTCGATTCTCACCAGCGGCTCCAATAATGAACGCGTTTTTGTGTGATAGCGAAAGCGCGTTTGTTTTTTACCCATCGAATTCGACGGGTAAAAAAACGCTGCTGGATCAAATGAATTTACCCTGTCGCCGTCAAAGTGGATTCAATAAACTAATGTCATTGGCATGATAGCAAAATCGGGTTGATATGGCGGAACCTTTGCCCATAAAGACATCGTTACAAACATAATTATATTAATAATTCTTTTTGCGAAAATATGCGCCAATATTCGTTCTGCTAAATTTATTTTTTGCAATTGTATAGGATAATATAAATAAAGCTAATGATAGAAATATTTGCTTGATGCTCCATATTAAAATAAAACTTGTTTCCTGTACACGATTATTAAACAGATAGACATTAATCAGGGGCATGACGCTGCCCTGTGTCAGAACCTGTACACATAAGTATATAGCCACAACACTGAGCGAATAATTCACATTGGAGAAAAAACACATGGACAAAGTAGCAAGTCCAATATAGAACAGGCTTTGTCCGCTGATCTGAAAGAACAGGCTTGGAAACAGCGTTGTTCCACTGATAAATTGAGCGATTAATACGACTCCGGCAATAAACAGGCTGTATGAAATAAAAATTATGAGCAACCTGGAAAATACCAATTTCCAGATTGGATTCGGAAACGAAAATATAACCTCACACAATACATCATCAAAAACTAAACTCATGTAAAATACTGTGTTCCAGGCAGCAAACACAGGCAAAATCATCTCGATGGGCGGTATGACATGCATGGTATCTCTCAGGCCATTGATGTGAAAAAACAAAGAAAAAAGCAGTGTAAAAAATCCTGCAATGAACGGAACAACATAAATCAAACCCAAAGCCTTAAGTTCCAGTCTGACTGAAGCGATCAGTGATTGAATAGACATCGCCGGTCTCTCCTAATGCACGAGATACAAATAAGCATCTTCTAGTTTTGGATTTGCCTGAACCGAATTGTCTGGAGTATCTTCTGAGATCATTCTAACGGCTCCCCCACTTTCCTTTTTGAAGTCGATGATGTTTTTCATCTGTTCTGTATCGACACCATATGATCCATCCTGAAAATGCCTGGTCCATACTTTCCCTTCCACTCTTTTGACTATGTTCTGAGGTGTATCATAAATCAGCAAATTGCCTTTATTTAATATAACCACTTTATCGCAGACAGACTCGATATCATCAACGATATGGCTTGAAATAATGATGATTGGAATAATATTCTATCTGATCGCAAAGATAAAGGTCAATAAGGCTTGGAAAAAGGTGGTCATATGCAGTGCAAAATGAGGCTCATTCCCAGAAGCAAGCCAATAACAACTCAGCGTACCTGCTACACCCAGTGAAAGCAGAACCATCCATACCGCCCTGCGGGTAAAGGAGCGAACGAATATCGGAATGATCCCAACACATTTAACTCTTCCATCCCCCGGAGCGGGCAGACTTTTCAGACGGCCTGAGCAGCGGGAGAAAACAACGTAAAGCCTGTGATAGTTAATAGTCAACCAGTCCAACAAATGCTTTTCCTTTTTCATCAGTTGTTCCCTTATCGTAATAGCTATAGTAATTCTCCGTAGCAAAAAGACGATCAATCAAACCAATTTCACTCTGTAAAATCGAGAATTTCCCTGCATCCGTCTGATAAAGATAAATTTTCCCATGGTGCCTTAGATATTGTTCATCTGTTGTAATCAGAAGATTGCGTCCTGATCCGGCAATTGCTTGTATATTTTCCAAAGGTATTTCAGAAAGATCAAGCTGACGCAATTCATTACCATTTAGATTAACAGACCAAAGCTCATCTGCCATATAGCGTGTTTTGTCTTCAGTCATCCCTGTTTGAGAAAAATAAACAATATCGTCAATAATAACAACCCGGTTTCTAATTGCGCCATCGAAGATTTTAGTTTTATGACCATTAAATATATTGATAGTATAAAGGGCATCTTGCCCTTTGTTTGAAAAAACAAAAACAACATTGTCACCTGATGCGGCATGAAACGTGTAATATTTCTCTTCACTTATATCGAAAAGCTCTTTTTTTTCACCAGTATTTCGGTCATACACAGAATATCTGTCATGATTACCAAAATGATATATCATATGGCTCGAATCGACATAGTCAAGCGTGATATCATATTTTTCGCCAAAGACCTTCTGCTTGCCCCCTTCTGGCTTAAATCGGAAAATATAATTCCCCTTCGAATAGAAAAAAGCTTCACCGTCTGTCTTTAGCTCTTCAGCCGACAAAGAGGTTATTTTTTGCTGATCACCGGACGTGCTGACACTATACAGGATACCGTTTCCTTGATACACATAGGCGACATCGTTCAATTCAATCAGGGATACATATCTGTCAGCAAAGATCGGTGGACATCCAGAAAATGTAATATTATCTAAAACTCCTGAAAATAGAAAAACGGATCCAATTACAAGACATGCAAATAAAACAATAATATATTTCGATTGAAGGACACGGAGATTTCTTAATGTAGATCTGCCCGATTGTTTATGATTTCGATTACACGCAGTCATGTCTGTCGCTGCACAAAATATGCGCTCTTTCAGATCGTCACTTGCTCGAAATTTCATCATGTCACTAATAAATGGATCTATTTTTACTTTTTTACAATCAGACATAAATATCCATTCCTTTCGCTTCGCTCAGCCGCCAATTGGTATGAATAAGCGGAGCTGCGTGTGGTATTATTGGGTTGTCACACAGGCATACTACAGAGCAAGGTGAGATGATTAACTTTTTTGCATCAAGACCATAAACTAATTTTCTGGCAAGCCATCATTGTTAAATACATATGCATAATATGATTTCTCCACATACTTCCTGCCATATGAGTTCCTATAGTTTATTTCCAACCCTGAAGCGTATGCTTCTACTTCATGCAGTTCTACAGCAACAAGCAGATTATATCCGTCTCCTGGCTCGATGACTGCTCCTGCAGTGGGAATCCGGGTATCAAAATTGGGATACCTTTCTGTGGAATCAGGCGGCCAATATTGGAAACCAAGCAGTGTTCTTTCTTCTCCGATGACCATCAATGAGCTCTCAATAATCGTCATGTTTTCCTCGTCGATCAGCGTAACTCTGTCTATCGTAATTGGCTGCTTCCCAACATTACTGATAAACAGGATACTCAAGGAAAAGTGGTTTCCGGCTTTATTTTTATAAAAACCCGATTCTCCTGTTCCGCTATCATCTACCAGTAAAGGATAATTATTTGCTTCAACGGAGCATGCACATAACATATACGACATTAAAATTATGGACAGCAATATCAGATTAATCAGTTTTCGTCTCACCAGCTTTTCCTCCAGACTCTCCTGTTTGTCACCGGCCATCACTCGTATAGAATCCTTATCGAGGCGGCCGCAACCAGACCTGGCCCAGCCCCCAGCCGAAAATACCAATAATGATGGCGTTAAATATAAGCATAGCATTTGATTTGACTGAGGGTCCCCCGATACCGCCGCTTACAGTATAAATCCAATTCAATATTTCAAATTCCCGGCCAATCATGATCTGGATGCCAACAAAGGCCACTAATGCAACCAATCCGATGCTGACTCTGTTCGCTGCGGTAATACCCAGAAAAGAGACCGCCATAACGGCAAAACTCTGGGCCAGCGTCAGATAAAAGGTTGGCGCGAAATCGATCCGCATGATACTGGTCACACAGATACATACGGCGGCGATTAAAAAGGCATACAAAATAAAAAATCGGAATTGGCGGATCAATCCCCAATAAAGGCGCGTCCGGGGATATGTAAAGACCAATTCTCCCCCTTCCGTATCCAAAAGGCCTTGCATCAGCATCAGAGCGCCATAACCGCCCAGGCTTGGAATCAGGGCCTCCAGCATTGGCAGCGTGATGATATTCTGTTTTCCTGCTGCATCGAGGCCTGCTTGAACAATGTACGTCATCACGATAAACGCCAGGGCAACCAATGGTATCATCCACAGATGAATACCCATTTCTTTCAGATCATGGACTAATTCTCGCGTTACACGCCTCATGATGCCTGGTTCCTTTGTAAGATGTACGTGTAACTATCCTCCAGACTCGTGTTTATTACAGCTTCCTTATTCTCTTCATCAGCTAAATATCGTACGCGATATCCTGAATCCACAGGGGTGAAATCAATGATCGAATGTGTCTTCTCCAGCACGCGCAGAGCTTCATCACTCATCATTTCCTCTCTTACGAAGCGACTGGCTGTAGCCTGAATTTCCGGTGTGCTGCCGCTGACCAAAACCTTGCCAAGATTCATAATGGATACTTTGTCACATAAGCTCTCCACATCTTTCACAATATGGCTGGAAATAAGGACGATCCGTTCTCCATTCGCATAATCCCGAATTAATTTACGGAAGTGAATCTGTTCTGCGGGATCCAATCCCGCAGTGGGTTCGTCCATAATCAGCAGAGCCGGTTCCCCCAGGATTGCCTGGGCAACACCCAAACGCCGCAGCATGCCCCCTGAGAGATGACCGATCTTCCGTTTAGCGTATTCCAGTAAATGTGCCCGTTCCATAGCACGATCAACCTGCTCTTTCTCCTGTGCCTTTGGTATATCTTTGAGCAACGCCACATCCCGGAGCGCTTCTTCTACCCTCAGGTATTTATACAGGCTGAAATTTTGGGGAAGATACCCCAGCTTGCCCTTGATTGCCTTGGGATACTTCCAGTTAAATGCGTCTCCCCAGACAATGTTTCCCCGGTCGGTGTCCAGGATCGTTGCGAGAATGCGCATCAATGTGGTTTTGCCCGCTCCATTGGGACCTAAAAGGCCATGAATACCCGGACTGATTGTCAGATTTACCTCTCTGAGCGCCTGAACTTTTCTGTATGACTTCGATAAATCGTGAATAACAATATCCATGCGTTACTCTCCTTGATTGTTGTATAGTTCGGAAACAATGTCCGCTACGGTAACCATTTCACTCTGTAACAAACGCTGATACAGCGCTTTAAAAGGTGCGTCGAATTTTTCTCCGGCACGCATCCGGTCCAGTATGTCGTCGATCCATTTTTTTTCTTCCTTTGTCAGGGGCGTTTCCTGCACGTATATGCCATTGATGGAATGTTTATTAATTCCGGAAAACTCCGTTCGAAGAAGATCCTCTAAATATTCATTCAACTCATAATCTTGTTCAGGATTATCCCAGCTGTCCGCACGAAGATACATGCTGAGCCATGCGGCGAAATTAAATGTAGACCTGTAAGAGACATCAATGGGATAGCCAGTGCAGGGGGTTAACAGGTAAGCGACGGCCATCTGCGCCGTGACCTCCATTGATGTCTGGTATTCCGCTAAGTCATCTGCATACCGCCTTCTAATTAAAGTAGTAGCGGACGAGTCGTTATACTGACGGATTTCCCATTCGTCTTTCCATGAATATGGCTCCTGTGGAATAATAAATTCATTGATCATCGGGCAGGGTATATGCATGAGTAAGATCGTCCGGGGCTTTTCCGGTTTTCGAATGGTTTCCATCCGCTCGCACAGATCCAGCAGCGGATCATAGGCATCAAGTAAAGCGCTTACAGCCCAATAAGCTGATTGGTATTGACTGGCCGGCACATAGACATCTACCTCCCGGTAACGGTAGTGAACCATGCCGGAGTACAGTGATACGC
>JAWSUP010000105.1:0-11617 GCA_033549405.1 Bacillota bacterium
CTTAATTTCCTGCTCTTTCATATGTTGCAGGGTATAATTTTCAGGAAGTTAAGGTAATAATCGTCCTTTTGTTATCGGACTGGATACGACGACAAAAGGGCACAATGCATCGGAAGCAATGGAAGGTGTACTGGTGCATGTGCTGCGGCGCGTTAATGATTTCAACCGGTCTGTACTGGAGGTTCTGACTGCGATGAGAGATCAGTTTGGTTTTTATACCGGATGCCTGAATCTCTACGATGCCCTGCGTGCTGTCAAAGCTCCTGTTTGTTTTCCTGAGCTTGACGCAGCGCCTGGAACCTTTCTGCTTCACCAGCTCTCGGATGTGTTTCTGGCCCTGAAACAAGGGAAAATGCCGGTTACCAATGATGTGAACCTTAACGGGATCCGGCTGTGCCTGATCATGGGATCCAACCAAGGAGGTAAAACGACGTTTCTGCGCAGTGTCGGCATCGCCCAGATTATGGCGCAGAGTGGTTTGTTTGTTGCTGCAATGGACTGTCACACAAGCATTTACCCGGTCATCCTGACTCATTTTCCGGGCAGCGAGGACAGCATGTTAAAAGCGGGTCTGCTGGAACAGGAGCTGACTGCGCTGGCCGATCGGATCGACCATCTGCAGCAGGGATCTTTGTTGCTGCTCAATGAAACCTTTGCGACAACAACAGTTGGCGAAGGTTCGATTCTGGCAGAGGAGGTTACTCGGGCCTTGCGCGATGCCGGTGTGATCAGCCTTTTTGTCACGCACCTGTATCCATTTGCCCGGCGGCTCTATGAAGCAAGGGGCAGTAATCCGGATGTCGCATTTCTGAGGGCGGAGCGTCTGAACGACGGATTACGCACCTATCGGCTCAGACAAGGAGAACCGCTGGCGACCAGTTATGGCTATGACCTCTATGATCATCAGTTGTCAGACTTGTTCAACTGAAAGTATTTTTTATAGCATATAGGCTACTGCGCTGAAAACCTACTCGTTCAAATGCAAATTGCGCTACAATACTAAATAGCGGTGTAAAAAAACGTCTGAAGGAATGTCGGTGCTGACGGTTATTTTACCGATTTTTCAGGTAATCTGTTTTTTTGTGCAAGGATCCAGGTGTCTGATTCGTATTTATATTAGAGAGGTTATCAGAATGGCCCAATCGGTTGGACCGATCGAAGCAGATATAAACAGAGTTTTGGACTTGTATGCGGACATGGTTCGCCGCATCTGCTATCTGCATCTGAAGCAACGCGCGGATGTCGAAGATGTCTTCCAGGATGTTTTCCTGAAATACATGCAACGACAGGAACCATTTGATAATGAAGAACATGAAAAGGCCTGGCTGATCCGTGTAGCTGTCAACAGCTGCAAGGACTTGCGGAAAAGCTTCTGGCACAGCCGCATGGGGCCGCTCGATGAAAATCTGGCTGCCCAGATCCCTGTCGAAAGCCACGAATTACTGGACGCGGTCCTGAAACTGCCGACAAGTGAGCGAACGGCGATCTACCTCTTCTATTATGAGGGGTACTCAGTACCGGAAATTGCTAAAATGCTGCGGCAAAAGCCAAACACGATCTATTCCCATTTACATCGTGCCAGGCATCGATTGGGCGAACACCTTGGAGGTGTTGCAGATGAGAAATAAAATCCAGAAAGCGTTTGATCCAATTCGGGCTGACCAGGATTTGCTCGACCGGACCCGGCGGTTTGTACAAGGCACATCGCGGCAAATGACCCGGCGACGCTTGGTTTTGCTGCGCACCGCCGCTTTTGCCGCCGTTACTGTCCTGCTGATCAGCATCGTGCTCTTGTCCGGACTGGCCCTGGCACAGACAACAGTGGCCGCTGTAAGTGTCGACATCAACCCCGGTATAGAGCTGGATGTCAATCTCTTTAACCGCGTCCTGACCGCAAAAGGGTTCAATGACCAGGGACTGGCATTGCTCGAAGGCCTCGAGCTACAGAACAAACCGGTCCAACAGGCGGTTGAGGCCATTGTTGCTGCAGCTGTCCGGAAAGGCTACCTGGCATCTGATGGCTCTTCTATCATCGCTGTCACCACTTCGACAGATCTGTCCATGATGCAAAATAAGCTGGAGAAGCAAACTAAAGCAGCTGTCCAGCAGGCCCTTGATGACGCAGACAGCCAGGCCGTGATCTACCAGGAAAACACAGCACTAGCCCGTATCAGTGAAGCCCGTCAGTTGAACATCACCCCGGGACGGCTCAATTTGATCCAGCGCCTGACCGAACTGGCGCCTGAGACAGATGTCAATGATTACCTGACAACCCAGATTTCTGATATCATGAAGGAGATCATTGCACTGCAGAAAGAGCAGCGAGAACAGGAACGAGTAACAACTGAATCAGAAAGGGCATCAAAGAAGGAAGCCAAAGAATCAATCAGGGAAAGCCGCGCGTCGGCCAGAGCTGATGAAAAAACCATAACCCAGACCTCAGAGGCGACAGAAGGAGCGGACCAGGATTTGGCTCTTCTTCCGGAACAGGCTGATGACGCACTGACCTCAACCTACAACCGGATTGAAGATGCTCTGAACCAGGCTCAGGAAAACCGTGCTGGCGGTAATGGCAAGTCGAACAGGCCGTAATTTAGCACAGGCCATAACAATTGAGGCGATACGTAAAACAACACCAGATGGTGTGTATATAGAGTCACTAAAATTCCAAGGAGGAATCAAACATGAAATCACGCCGATTCAGAAAAAGCATAACAATCCTGACCATTCTAGCCATGCTGTTCTTGCTCCTGCCTATGGCTGTCATGGCTGACGAAGAAGGTGAAGGAGCAAAAAAAGCCTTGCCAAGCCAGGCATCAGCCCGGGCACACTGGGTTCATGCCAATAAACCAGCCAAGGACCAGAATCCTGATGTTACAGAACTGGAAGAAGAAGAGGAAGAGATGGATGAGCCCAGTGAGCGTGCCCTGTTTGTGGCAGAGCGCAATCGCCAGGCTAAAGAATGGGGTCTGCCACCCGGATTCGTCAACATCTTCGATAAGCTGGCTGCCCTGACCGATGAAACCCGCGAAGAGATCTATACACGCTTCATCGACACCGAGTCCCCCATGTGGATCAAGGATCTGGCGATGGAAATCAAAGAGGCCAGAATGATGGTGGAGACGGAAGCTGACTTGCCGGTAGAGCAGTAAGGTTTCGCCTGAACCGGCTTCTGGCCGTAGAGGTGAACAGCATACGTATTGATAGAATCCCCTGCCGCAGGTTTTGTATTTGGGCAGGGGATTTTTCTGCATATTCCAGCCATATGACATCAAAAACAAGTATAATGAAAAAGGTGGAGATGGCGTCATAGTGATCTGCGCAGAAGAAAGCTGGTACATCATTACAGTAATTTACACGGACGCAGGAGGATAAAAGCATGCTCAAAACAGTTGATTTTCTGGGTAGACAAATCACCAGGCTGATCGCCGGTGACAATCCAGTCAATGGTCACACCTATATTCCGGAAATGGTGTCTAAAGATGATCTGCTCGGATACCATACTGAGGAAAAGGTCCTCGAAGCCATGCGTGAAAGCATCCGCTGCGGCTATAACGCCTGGATGCCGCTTGGCAGTGATTTTATGCTGCGGGCGATTTATCACCATAGAATGACCGAGGCGAAACCGCTCGAATGGATCTTCCAGTCCTTCGCACCGATCGATTTTGCAGTCAATCTGCGCATGATGGCTGACGTTGAGCCCTTGGGCATCTACCATCGCGGAACCGACACTGACGGCTTCTGCGAGGCGGGGCAGTTCGATATCCTGAAAGATCGCATCAAGATGATCAAGGACCGCGGTATCAAGGCCGGGTTGGGCACCCATGTGCCTGAAACGATGTTGCGGGCGGAGTATGAAGACTGGGGCTGCGATTTTTATGTGCCGTGCCTGCACAATTCGCGCAAGCGCGGTGAAGCGGCGCCGAGTGCTTTTGTGACCGGTAAGCCGAAGGAACTGGTTTTTTACAATGAGGACCGGCCCCTTATGTTTGCCGCCATCCAGGAAGTTAAAAAGCCCTGCATCGCTTTTAAACTCTATGCTGGCGGGCAGATCTTCCGCGGCCTTTCGCGGGATAATTGGCCTGTAGCTGCTGAGAAGGCCATGAAAGAAACGTATGAGAACATCAAGGAGACAGACATCGCCTGTGTCGGATTTTTCCAGCGTGACAGCAACCAGCTAAGGGAAAATGCCGAGATGGCCGCGCGCATCCTGGCCGTTGATTAAGCAGGAAAGGCGGAAATCATGCTGTTTATCTGCAATGTCGAAAACACGAACATATCTATAGGTGTCATGAGTGGAGATAAGCTCCTTTTTGACGCCCGGATCGCGACTGCCTGTGAACGAAGTTCTGATGAATATGCCCTGCTCATCGCCAGTCTTCTGGCGATGCACCAGGTGCCTGTGGCATCCATCCACGGCGCTATCCTCGCCTCAGTCGTCCGGCCGCTGGGCGCTATATTGAGCAAGGCGGTCGTACAGCTCTTGCAGTTTAAGCCTTTGCTGGTGGGACCGGGCGTGAAAACAGGTCTTAACATCAAGACCGACATTCCTTCCCAGGTTGGTGCCGACATTGTGGCCAATGCCGTAGGCGCCCTCACGCTGGCTGAAAGCCCCCTGGTTTTTATTGATTTCGGAACGGCGACGACCTTGACTGGTATCAATGAAAAGGGAGAACTGTGCGGGGTGATCATCTGCCCGGGCGTTCGTTCATCCCTCGACGCGCTGTCCGAGCGTGCGGCAGAGCTGCCCAGTATCGCCATTGATGTGCCACGGCACCTGTTTGGCAAGAACACGATTGATGCGATGGAAAGCGGCGTAATCCTGGGCCACGCATCCATGGTGGATGGACTGCTTGACCGCATCGCTTCGGCGTGGAATAATAATGATCTGACCATCATCGCAACGGGTGGATATGCGGATAAAATTGTACCCCATTGCCGATGCAAAGATCAGATTCGCTCTGAACCCCACCTGGCTTTTTGGGGTCTGAGGAAAATATATGGGCTAAGCAGTCATCAACCTTGATATAGAAGCGGGCGCGCTTTTATAAATAAACCAGCGTTGCACTCATGAACATGGGGCGACAGCAAAGGAGTAACACATGAACACACAGACGCACGCCAAAACGCTGTGGATGGCACAGACGGCCATACTGGCAGCAATCATCATTCTCATGGCCTTTACCCCCCTTGGGTATCTCCGGGCAGGCCCGATCGAAATCACCTTTTTAACCATCCCCGTCGTTGTCGGCGCCATTCTGATTGGCCCGGCCAGCGGCGCCTTTCTCGGCGCAGTATTCGGCGCCACAAGTTTTGCGACAGCCTTCTCGTCAGTCTTTGGGGCTGCGCTGTTAGCCATCAATCCGTTCTACACCTTTATCCTGACGATGATCCCGCGCATCCTGATGGGCTGGCTGGTCGGGTTGATCTTTCGCGCCCTGTTCAAGATTGACAAAACGCGGATTCTCTCGTACACCATCGCATCACTGAGTGGCGCGCTGCTCAACACGGTCTTATTCGTCGGGACATTATTCCTTTTTTTCGGCAATTCAGATTACCTGCGGAGCTTTGGTGAGAGCACCATTGAAATCCTGGGTGTTCTGATAACAGTGAATGCTGCTGTCGAGGCTGCAGCTACAATGGTTTTAGGCGCGGCAGTGACCAAGGGACTCAGTGTGGCAATCAAGCATCGCCAGGGGAAAACAGCCAAATCATAAATGATGATCGCGACCACAGCAAAAGAGGGGCGTCCGCCCCTCTTTTTCAGTCTGATTACGGGCTGTTTTGACGGCTAACCGCCTTCCTTTTTATAAGCGTTGAATCCGTATCCGGTAATTTTGTTCCATTTTCCGATATGGACAGACGGCCTTTCTTGATGCTGTCTTCTTTCAGCACTTGATATGTGCCGAAGTGCTTTGAATAAACAGTTCTGCTGCCTGAGGATTTACTGACATAACCAAAGAAGCAGGATCCGTCAGGATCTGCTGTGACGGGATCGGTTGTCTCCACCGGCCAGGGTGTTGGCGTCGGTTCAGGTTCCCGTTCCGGCGCATAGACGATTTTGATCCGTACCGGGCTGTTTTGCAATATTTCAGATGTATCATAATTGAAAGCAATGATTGACAGATCACCTGCTGTTCTGGTCGAAAAATCATCAATCACCAAAGATGTTGTGCCGCCCCTTACTTAACCGAAAATTCCAACGTCACAGACAGTTCTTCGTCGACATACAGTTCCACTTCATAATCGCCAATCGGAAAGCCGTTATCAGGCCTGCTGAGAGAAAAACTGACATACTGGTTTGTTTCGGTCGATTCAAGGTCAACGGACGCAATATCGATATCCTCTGTCACATAATACCATTTCGCCGTGATCAGGGTATCTTCGGGTGCGTTTTTCAACAAGGCAGTCGCATAGATGATGGGCGTATCAGTACTGAAACGATCGGTTTTGTTGACCGCCTGCAAGGAATCAGGATCAATCATCGAAGCCATGGCCGCATCAGTCAATCGTGCCGTGGTGAGGCTGCAGGAACCGCCGCCTACGATCAGGGCAATGATCAATGCAATAACCAGGACACCGGCAACAATCGCTCCGATCAAGCAGCCGGTTTTTTTCTTGGGCTTGTCGGGTTGTTGTTGATATGGCGCCTGCTGATAAGGCTGCTGATAGGGAACCTGTTGTGGTGCTTGCTGTGGAGCCTGCTGTGCCTGGGATGGCTTGCTCTGCTGACCGCAGTGAGGGCAGAAGCGTGTGTCGTCTGGGATCTGTTGGCTGCAATTCGGACAATACATGGGGAACCTCTTTCGCATAATAGTGGCGGTATGCCTGGCGGAAACCCGATTATTCTATGGAATTTATCTTAATAGTTCTGATCTGAACCGTCAATAAAAAGCGACAAAACAAGTTATTTGTTTCGCAGAATCAGTCATCTTAAGCATGTCTCTCAGCCAAGATCAATCATCAAAGCTGTGAACGATCTCCTTAAACGTGAAGCGGTAGCCTAATAACTGCTGCAGAACTGGTCTGCGGGCGGCCATGTCTGTATCATAATCGATTGATCCCCTGTATCTGCCAGTGTCTGTTACCAGGGTAAATCTGTCATAGGCCATGTGCCTGTGAAAATCTGAATCGTAGTAAGTCAGCACGGCTAACTGGCGGATCTGGGCTGTCGGCATGTCAATGCTGCCGGGGAAGTCCTGGAGCAGTTCGTTGACGGGCTTTGCATCCAGTAGCCTGGTAAAGGCGAGGAAAGCCAGGGCTTTCCCTTTTTCGTCAGGCGCTTGCGCTGTTATTCGTGTGTGGAGATCTTTACCGACTTTGAGCAGACAGCATCTTTGTTCATCCAGCCTCAGGATATATGGCTCGGTTTTCGTCAACGAGATGTTCAGATAGACCGGCACATATACAATCGGCATCGTTGTCTGGGTTGGCTGGACGGTCTGCCGGTTGAGCGCATGACCGCAGTTGGGACAGAAAATTGCCTCTTCAGCGATCTTCTTACCGCATTGAGTACAGAACATAAGTGTCCCCTCCTGTGCTGTGATAGTTTTATGGCCAGGTCGTCTCCCGATCCAAAGGGTAAATCGGCCGCAAAGTCCGACGGTAAGCGACCTGGTCAAGCTGTTCATTGGTATCCCCCGGGGTCAAAGCCAGCAACTCTTTTACGGCCAGGCGCTTGTATTCGGGACTGAGGTAACCACTTTTGATCACAATGATCTTGAATGTCTGCAGATCGATCCCCAGTTGCTCGATGAGTGCCGGATCATGGACGGGAACCTTGCGGTCGGTTATGATCACGCTGACCCCGCCGATGTCCAGCACTGCACTGTGGGCATTGCCATACAGACCGGTCTTGACGATGTACGCGCGAACGCGAAGAGGCGGAGCCTTCGGTGCGTCACTGATCCGGCCAAGATCAAGGCTGAGGGTATGTTCGGCTCCGGCTGCACGGCAGCGTTCAACCGCAGCCGGATCAACGATCGCCGCGTGCAACGTCCTGGGACGGGGCTGACTGAGGATGACTTTAAGGGCATAGGATAGATCTTCCGATGCCCCTGCTGTCGGGTTATCACCGGAATCGCCGATGATAACCGGCTGACCGGGAAATTCAGCAGCTTGTGCCAGTGCGATGTCCAGCGGATACGCCTCGGTTGTGAAGTTAAAACGCTGCCGCACCTTCCAGAACGCGTGGGCAAGGGTCTGGGTCATACTTGCAGCCTGACTGCGGAACCGGTCTTCTGCTGTTACCGCGACACCAATGCCGTGGTGAGGTGTGTCTGCCCAGGGAAACCCCAACGTGTAATCAGCAGCCAGGATATGAGAATCCAATTCTGCCTGACGGACCAGCGCAATCAGGTCGCTCATCGGAGGTGTATCCGACTCAGACTGCTCCCCTGCAAGCAGCATCGGCAAGCGGACCCAGGTAACCCTGGCCGACAGCCGGTCTTGTAATATTCTGAGGAGCATCCGGGCCGCCCGCGCTCCTGTCTCGTATGTGTCCGTATGCGGCGCTGTCCGGAAAACGGTTAAACCATTGACAGCCCGGACCATGCTTTCGGTCAGCGTGGCGTGCATGTCCAGCGAACAAACCATCGGCCGGACTGGTCCGATCAACCGGCGCACAACGGTCAGCAGATCACCTTCCGGGTCATCTATATCTTCTGCGAACATCGATCCATGTAAAGCCAGACACACCCCGTCCAGATCCGGTGTGTTTTCGATTTTTGCCAATATTTTCTGTTTCATCAATTGGTATGCCGGTCCTTCAATGATGCCAGACGGCATGGCCGAAGCAAAGAAAGTTGGGATGATGCTGCAACCGGCTTCGCTGAGGGTCTCGAGAATACCGCCGGCCGGACCGCCCATCCAGCCGGCCTGTTGAAAAACAACATCTTCAGCAGTATTGAAATCAACCAGGGGTGTTGTTTTGGCGGTGAAGGTATTGGTTTCATGCATCAGGGATCCGACTGCAATTTTCATATCGACACACCTCATACGTCATCGGCTAGGATGTTTTTCTGAAACTTGATCCGTTCGCTAAGCCTCTCAGTCCTGGTCAGAACCAACATCACCGCCGGTGTCGGTATAACCGGTATAGTGTTTTTTGCGACGCTCCATTTCGGCATCGATATCGGTGTCGACCACCACGCCGTCCGGATTGGCCACAGCAACCTGATGCGCCGCCTGCAGGTACTTATTGGAATCGCCGGGTACGACGAAGTCACCGGCTTTGAACTTGGCGCCGGTCGCAATATGGGACACGCCATAAACCGGCTTTTCATGGAGGGTGAATCCGATCTCGATCAGTCGGGCGCGCAGATCCTGCGCATCAACTTGCCGGGGTGTGATGTTCTGTTGCAGCGACATGGCCATCGCCATACCGGCTGCCTGTCCCAGATTGAGGCAGAGGAGGACAAGTCGTGTGCCGGATTGGGCCATGAAGTCGGCTGAAATGCAGCGGCCGGCCACGAGCAGATTGTCGATTTCAAGCGGAACGATGGCCCTGTAGGGAATTTCCCGGTAGGTACCGGGCAGGATATACTTTCTGACCAGTTTGCCGTCTTCATCAGGCCGCATGATGTAGCCGATATGGCCGGGTTCTGTCGGATGGTGGGCGTCAAAGGCATGATGGTCACGGGCGATGGCATCCTCGAAAGCACGGCATTCCAGCAGGTCGTCTGCCGTCATCTTGTATTCGCCCATAATGCGTCGGGAATCGCGTACTCCCATCAGTGGCGCCGTATCGATCACCCAGCAGTTCTGGAATCCGGAAATATGATTTTTCAGGAAGGCTTCAATCCACTTTGTCTGCTGCCGTTGTTCGATGTACATGCGTGTCAGATCTTTAACATCCAGGCAGCGGCAGTTGCGGCTGTGGGCATAGCACAGGCAGATCTCCGCATGTTCACGGTCCCGTCCAGGCACGATGACCACCCAGTTGAACCGCTTGTCGATCATGTAGGGGAATTCCCCAGAACTGACAGCTTCATCGACCTTGTCCTGGATGATTTCTGACAGCTTTTTACCTTCGGCACGGCCGAATTGCATATACTCATTGAGATTAACATTGCCGACGCGGCAGACCAGGCTGGCCGACTGGTTGTAGCCATTGCGTTCGGGATCGCCGACCTCGAAAGGAACACCGCTCAGGGCAGCCACATCTCCGTCACCTGAAGCGTCGATGACTCTTTTGGCCTTGATGGCCTGCAGACCGGACTTGCTGTGTATGACGACACCCTTGATCGCCGAGTCCTCGACGATTGCATCGACTACGGTTGTACAATAGAGAATGGAAGCGCCGGCATCTATCAGCATCTGTTCCATGATCCGCTTGGTTTTTTCGACATCGACAAAGCGACCCGTAACTGCATTCTCCTCTTTGAGTTTCTGGAACAACTCGATGCCAACACCTTCGATATAGCTGAACGTCAGGGCGACAAAACCCAGGGTGACAAGGCCGCCCAGACAAGACTGCTGTTCGACCAGCAGTGTTCTGGCGCCATTGCGCGCGGCTACGAGCGCGGCGCCAAATCCGGCGTAACCGCCGCCGGCCACGAGGACATCAACTGAATCAACGACCGGTATTTCATGTTTTTTAACAATCGTTTCGCTCATATGGATTCCTCCTTTATTGTGTCGGATGTAAAAAATACAACCAGCGATTGGTTCATTGTGAGCAGCTATTTCTTAGATAATAATCAAGAAATGCAAGGAACTCCAACGGGACATCATTTGAAATCGGGCATCAGCAACTGCCAAAGCATTACGAAAACACATCTCTATTATACACCGGATTCAATCGGACATAATGTAATATCCGCATATTGAGCAGACTGAAAACCCGATATGCATGAATTATTATGTGATAATGCGTTATTGACAAAAGAGAAGCCATCATTGACCATGAAGTAGGAACAATCCTTGCATCAATATTATTTCACGAATTTCTGTAACTCTGATTGAATTTAAGAGGTTGAATATGAAGCTTTGGTACAGACAACCGGCAAGAACCTGGGTCGAAGCGCTGCCTCTGGGCAACGGGCGGCTAGGCGCCATGGTCTTTGGCGACACAGTGCGTGAACGTTTGGCTCTGAATGAAGACTCCCTTTGGTCCGGCTATCCCTGCGATCTGAATCCTGAGGACAAGTCCGGAATCTACCACCAAGCTGCGGATCTGGCCCTGCGGCGGCGCTATCATGAGGCCCAGGCATTGATCGAGGCAGAACTGACCTCCGGGTGGGGCCAGTCTTACCTGCCGCTCGGTGACTTGCTGCTGGATTTCCCGGAGGGGGATCAGCCAGTGCCAGTCGAAGATTACACGCGAGACCTCGATCTGGACCGCGATGTCTCATCTGTCTGCTACAGGCAAGGCGGTATCCGGTATTGCCGTGAAGCATTTATTTCGGCAGTCCACCAGGTGCTGGTCGTCCGCCTGACAGCTGATCACCCGGCAGCCATTTCGGTGACAGCCCGCCTGCAAAGCCAACTGCTCCATGCCTGCTCCATTCAGGATGATACCCTGATCCTGACAGGAGAAGCGCCGTCTCACGTCGAGCCCAGCTACAGCCGTGATATGGAAGAACCGGTCGTTTACGAATCGGAGCCGGCCAGGCGC
>JAWSUP010000106.1:0-11447 GCA_033549405.1 Bacillota bacterium
ATGATTTTACACTTCACAGTTTGAATGAACAGGTGTGCTAGTTTATACGCTTACGGAAATGCAATAATTCAGGACAGAGTTCAAGACAGCCGGTTCCCCCTGTAGTATGCTGGATGCAGAAAAGGATGGGCGTCTATGAAAAAAACTGCAATCATTCTATTGACGGGATTTCTGGGGTCCGGCAAGACCTCGGTTCTCAATCACCTGTTGGAGACAATGCCAGAAGCACTGGACCGACCCAATATCGGGGTCATCGTCAATGAGTTCGGTAAAGTCAGCATCGATGCGCCTGTGCTCAGCCACCACGGCTATCAGATCGCCGAACTGAACAACGGCTCCATCTTCTGCCAATGCCTGGCCGGCACGTTCGTTGAGAGCATGGCACACATGCTGACATATGAGCCGGATTACCTGCTGATCGAAAGCTCCGGTCTCGCTGATCCGGCCGGTATGAGCGATCTGCTGATCCATCTAAAACAAAAAACAGACCGTCCGTACACCTATGCCGGAACGATCTGTGTGATTGACGCCAAGTATTTCCGCAAGCTGAGCCAAAGCCTGGATACAATCAACCGTCAGATACTGGCAGCATCCCTGATCGTCGTCAACAAAGCCGACCTTGTCGATCCGGAAACGCTGCTGGCTGTCGAGAACAGTGTCCGGCGGCTCAATCCGCTGGCTTCTGTCGTGACGACGATGCGGGGCAAGATCGATCCGGCTCATCTGCAACAGTTGCGACGTTCACGCCTGGGTCGCCACCTGCCGAGTTTGAACACGCAGGCCAACCGGCCAGCAACCATCCTGATGCTGACGGATGAATGTCTGGTTCATGAGAAGCTATTGACCTTCATTGAGTTGTTCCAGCAGCGGGTATATCGCATCAAGGGATTGGTCAGAATGAAGGATAGTTTTCATCGCCTTGATGTCATCGGCGGTGAGATCAGTCTCGAACAGGTCGCACTGTCCGGCGACCGTTCTGAAATTGTCATCATCCCGCAACCAGGTGTTTCCATCCGCGATGAAGTGGCCGAAGCGGCCGGATCCGTTCTTGGTATCCGGGCTGAATTCGGCTAAGGTGCTGTTGAAAATTAGTTGGTCATTTCCCCTAAAGATTGACAAGTTCGGGCATAGTCAGGCTGTTACTCGCCCTATGTCTGGCTGCCGATTTGCTCCATATCGTGCGTGATCCGGGCAGACATATCTGACAGCAGTGTGACAACTTTTTTGATATCCCAGTCTTTGCGTTGGGCTACTGTCAGGAAGACACCCAGGCCTGCGACAACCTGGTTTTCATACCAGACCGGAACGCCGATCGCCACGCGATTGACAGGTCTTGAAATCTCGACATACCCCTGGCGCTTGATCTCATCCAGATAATGCATGAAGTCTTCATAGCTGGTAAAATGTCTCGGTAATCCGTAAAAACCGAGATATTCATCTTGCTTATGCCTTGGCTCATGGCTCAGAAGCATCAGTCCGGTCGACGAATTCATAACGCCGGCATTAGCCCTGGCCTGCATGACCATCTCGCCCAGGTCGCTGACTTCCATGATGGTATGGCGCACGTTGTCACGCAGGACAGAAAGCGACAGATGCAGTCCATGACGGATGGCAAACTCCGCCACGTATTTTTTAGCTGCAAGCAGCAGGTTGCGTTGATACAGGTCGCTGTGCGTCAGGGTCGTCGCCATGATTCCAAGGTGGTAACCGCGGACCGGGTCCTTTTGCAGATAACCTGCTTCTGTCAGTGTCCGGACTATGCCTGCTACTGTCGACGGCTTTTCGCCCAGTTTTTGCGCCATTTCAGACAACCGAACCGGTTCGTTACCGTTCGCCGACACAATTTCCAGAATTTTAAGGCCCTTCAGTATCACTTTGACCATAGCTGTCACTCCTGCCACTGTTTGAAAATCGGAAGGGGGCGCCGTCGTGGCGCCCCGCTTCCAGACCATGTTATGCGTTCGTGCATGTGAAGCACATTCGATTATAACTTAATCCTTGTACTTGGCATACCACACGTTCAGGGCATCTGTCTGCTCGTCTAGGCCTTTGCCTTTGAGCTCGGTCACGAACTTGTCAAACTCGGCTATCGGACGGGTTCCCGTGATGAATTTGGTTGTTTCTTCACTGATAAAGGTGCTGAGCGCCAGTTTCTGTTCGACTTTGAGGAATTCCTCGTCGACCGGCAGGACAGCCAGCAGGTTACGGGTGATTTCGGCGTCCTTTTCTGCTTCCTGAGCCTGGGTGTAAGCCCAATCGTAGCCTTTAGCGAACAGACGGACTTTGAATGAATCAGGCGTCGCCATGATTTCATAGCAGATCTTCCAGGTGATATTCATCTGTTCTTCCAGGGTCTGAACCACCTTGCCGCTGGCGTCGAGTGTGTAGTCTTCATTCAGGATGCCATGATCCTGGACCATCTTGGATTCTTTTGTTGCCATGTAATTCATGAACTTGGCGGCAGCATCTTTGTTCTTGGCGGCTTCAGGGATAACCCACATACGCTGCACGGGCCAGTTGTTGAAGAGCAGGGCTTTTTCACCGTTCGGTCCGGTAGGCTGCGGCATGAACGCCATTTCGGCGCCGTCAATCTTCTGTCCGATGTCGCGCAGGCTGACGCACAGGGTCGCCCAGCCGGCGTTGAGTGAGAAAGCCTTGTTGCCCATGAACTTCTCGGTCAGGGTGGTTCCGGTTGTTGTGATGTATTCCTGGTCAAGCAGGCCTTCTTTGTACAGCTTATTCATGAATGTAAGGTACTCTTTGAATTCAGGCTGAATCCAGATATACTCCAGTTTGTCGCCGACTTCCTTGTAGTTCAGGGCGACGCGGTAGGCGGCTTTGATGGCTGAGAAGCCATCGCCCGCAGAGGTCAGCGGAATCAAGTCTGTCTTGTCGGCGACTGTTTTCCACATGTTGTAGTAATCGGTGATCGTCTTTGGCACGGAAATGTTCAGATCATCGAGCACATCTTTTCTGACGCCGATACCGCCGGCATGGGTGCGGTTGAGGTCAGCTTCTTCAAGTACACTGGGGAAAGAATAGACTTTACCGTTGAAACGGACGTATTCGAAAAGGTTCTCTCCGTAGTTATTGGCCAGTGCAACGTAGTCGGGCATAGATGCAAGGTAGGGTTCCACATCGGACAGAACGCCCTGTGCCGCATACTTGTAGTACTCGGTGCGGTTCATGTCCATCAGGTCCGGTGTATCGTTCGACGCCAGGATCATAGCCTTTTTCTGTTGCTCACTGGCACCATCTGCCAGGGCAGTATCAAAGGTCACGTCGATACCGGATGTGTCACGATGGAAATTGGCAATCTTGTTGTCGTTGAAATCGATGCCGCCTTGTGCCATGGTTTTATCAATCTCACCATGGTAGAACATGCGGACGGTCATTTTCATCGGCTCTCCCGATGTGGTCGTCGCTCCGCCTTTGGTGGTGGTTGCGCCGCCCTGGCAGCTGGCCAGTGCAAGGACCATCGCCAGGAGCAGGGACAGGATAACGATTGTTCTCTTTTTTCCAGTCATAGCAATTCTCCTTTTTCTAGTGTTTTTCTTGGGCACGATTAGAAATATTTGTCTTTTTCCGAAAGATTGATATGCCCAAGTCAATCCTTCGGGAAATTCATAGAGCAAGTTAACGCTTAACATGCCCTTGGTACCGTGGTTACTTGGTTCAGTATGGTTAAGGAACAGGTGAACCGGTTTTTGGCATGACGACCCCCTTTCTGAAGATCAATATGTTGTTTATTCCTTGATGGCGCCAATCATGATGCCTTTGACGAAATATTTCTGGACAAACGGGTAGACCAGCAGAATCGGTATCATGGCGGCAATGATCGTCGCAGACCGGACGGTCTCTGTAGCCAGTGTGTCCAGCATCTCCGAATTGGTCTCCATCAGGTTGTCAATGGCCGTCAGCATGTTGCGCAGGTAAAGCTGCATGGTCATGAGGTGGCGTTTGGTCGTGTAGAGCAGCGCACCGATGAAGCTGTTCCAATAGGTGACCGCGAAGAAAAGACCGATGGTGGCCAGCGCGGCCTTGGACAGGGGCAAGATAATCTTGAACAGGATCCTGAAATGCGATGCACCGTCAATCTTGGCGGATTCCTCCAGTGAAGGCGATATGCTTTCGAAGAAGTTGCGCATCAGGACGATGTTGAAGGGATTGATGCTGGCCGGGAAGATCAGCACCCAGTAGTTGTCGATCAGACCGATCTGCTTGTAGAGAATATAGGTGGCAATCATGCCGCCGCCAAAGAACATGGTGAAGATATAGAGAAGAGCAATGATGAGCGCACCGGGCAGGTCTTTACGTGTCAGGACAAAGGCGGTCAACGATGTTGTCAGCAGAGATACGGCCGTGCCGATCACGGTGATGCTGACCGTCAGGGTGAAGGATGTTCTGAACTGGTTGTTGATGATGATGAAGCGATAGGCATCGATATTCAACCCTTTGGGCAGGAAAATGACCTCCTTGGCCAGGACTGATATTTCATCACTCATTGATTTGGCGATGATATGCACAAACGGCATCAGGCAGGTAAAGCCCAGCAAAGCCAGAAGAACGATATTGAAGACATTAAAGATTTGTTCACCCTGTGTTCTTTTCATCGTTGTCCTCCCTAATACATGCCGCGGCCGCCCATGCGTTTGACGATCGTGTTCGACGTCATCAGCAGGATGCACCCGATGACCTGTGAAAACAGGCCGGCAGCCGTGGTGTAACCGAAGTCCAGCGTATCGAATGTCGTGCGGAAGACATAGGTGTCGATGACGTCGATTTTGGCATAAACGATCGGATTGTAAAGCATGTAGATCTGTTCGAAGTTGGCACCCATCATAGCGCCCATGCGCATGATCAGAAGAACGATAAATGTTCCCTTGATGGCAGGCATTGTGATGTGGATGGTCTGACGCAGCCGACCGGCCCCGTCGATCGACGCAGCCTGGTAAAGCTCAGGATCGACGCTGGTGATGGCCGCCAAATAGATGATCGCACCCCAGCCGGATTCTTTCCAGACTTCAGAGCCGACCACCACAGTCCTGATCCATCTGAGACTCGTCATGAAGAAAATGCGCGTTCCGCCAAGAGATTCGATCAGGCGGTTGATCAGGCCGGTGCTGGGCGACAGGAGGTCGATGAAGATACCGGCAACAACGACCCAGGAAATAAAATGGGGGATATAGACGATCGTCTGGATTGACCGTTTGTATAGCAGGTGACGGACTTCATTCAGCGAAAGTGCCAGAAGAATCGGCAAGGGCATGCCGAAAAGCATACGGAGCACACTGATTGTCAGGGTGTTAACAAACGCCCGCTTGAACTCACTGGAACTCATCAGGCGAACATAGTTTTCAAAGCCGATCCAGGGGCTGCCGAGGATGCCTTTAATAACATTGAAGTCCTTGAAAGCGACAACAATGCCGTACATGGGCAGGTATCGGAAAATCAAAAGCAGGATCAGGCCGGGCAACGCCATCAGATAAATTTCCCAGTTCAGCAGAATGCGCCGAGACAAACTTTTATGAGAGATCAGTCCTCCTGGCAGAACATGTGTTGATTGAGTGATCGTCTTCAATCGTCATCCTCCTTGGGCTATATTCATTATTGTCGAATGTAGAGGGTTATGTTTTATATTGCTGAACATTATTCTATGATGATTTCTGTGCTTTGTCAACAACTAATTTTAGATTGATTGGTTAGTATTGCAGCAGACTGAACACAACAGCTGCAATAACTGTACAAAAACCCAGCCTGGCGAGAAAAAACGTGTCAGACTGCATCAAATGAAACTGCTCAGCTACAGCGACCGCAATATGTTTGTATGCAAATCGGCAAACAACTGCCCGATGTCGCGTGCCGGTTCTGTTTCCGGCTCGAGAACCAGATCAGCCGCCACAGGCTTTGGCTCCAGTTCCTTCTGGATATTGGCAAGACCGCCGCCGGTGATGTTGAGCATAATAAGGGCGCCGGGGTCGACCTGGCCATTTTCGACTTCCTGGATCAGCGAAGCAAGTGCCACGCCGGCTTCCGGGCAGATGTCGCAGCCTTCCAGTTCGGCAAACAGCTCCTGGGCTGCGGTCAGTGCTTCATTGTCTATCGCCATGACATGGCCGCCTGTCGCCTGCAAGGCGTCATAGAGGCCGCCGATCGGCCCGTAGGGCGGTTTTCGATTGGCCAGGACTTTGGCTTTGATTTTCTTGCTGAGGTCGCGCGCTTCATCTGTCGGAATCGGTGTGATATCGCGACTTTGTTTCTGCCAGGCTGTGTAGATAGGTACGAAGGGTTTGTTCTGCGAAAGGCGCAGGCTCATGATGCGGTTGCCGTAGCGGCCGTCACCGATCAGGCGCAGATTGGCCTCATAGGCTGCGATAGCCCCGGTCCCGCTGCCAATGGCCTGGTAATAGCAGTCCGGAATCGAGCCGATGGTTGTTGCAGCAGAGAGTACAGTCGTTCCCATACCGTCACGGCGGGCGATATTTTTGGCGCCGCCTTCTGCCTGGTAGCCATCAACTTGACAGATCCGGTCGGCAAGCGAAATTGCGTCAAAGTAATCGCTGTCACCACCTGATACGACAATCCTGACCCAAGGTTGCAATGGCTTTACCTGCCAGAGCTCGTGCAGACACATCTGCGGCACAACGGCTACCAGCGGAATCCTGTTTTCAGATGCGACCTTGAGGAAGGCGCGTGCCGTATTTCCTGCCGAAGCGACAACGAGCACTTTGCCGCAGTTCTCCGGATAGCGGGCACAGACAGCATAGGCCTCGCATTCTTTAAAGGTGCCGGTCGTCATAGCTGCGCCCTTTTCCGGCCAGTAGCCGGAAAATGTCAGGTACAGCCGTTCCAGCCCCAGATGCTTACCCAGACGATCGCTGTGCCAGGTCACCGGATAACCTTGTGCAGGCAGGGTGCGGTGGACCGGCAGCCAGTCGGAAAAACGGAAAATTCCGGGTTCTTCTGTTCTAACAGTCAGCTGCCTGCTGTCGTATTCAGCCCGGATAAACGCAGGCCTTGTACTGTCAGGACCGGATAGGATCAGTCCGTCATCGGTATAGATCCGGTCTGTCTCCAGGCAGCGCACCTTGTGGTGTTGATTCATTTGTTCTCCTCCTGTTGCTGCTGCCAGCGCTCTGACACATGCGCAGCGCCAGCCTCTGTTCCGCTCAATATTCGCGGTCGCGCAAGCCCGGGTACCGTTTGTCCAGATAAGTCTCACGGGACAGATTCAGCCGCCCGACCATTTTGTCTTTCTTGACAGGCAAAATCCAGAGTTTACGCTTGAAGAGCGGGTTCTTGAACAAGTTGCGGATGGCCTTGCGCTTTTCCAGGCTGTCCATGCAAGCACAGATGCAGCCGCGGGCACCGCACAAGGCAAAGTAACCGACGTGGCCGCGGATATAGCGATAGTAATGGATCAGCGCTTCATCCGGCGCATCGAATTTGCGTCCCCAAGTGCCGCCGGCAATGACGTGCGTCAGCATGTAGGCTTCCTCTTCTGTCATTTCCGCTTTGGTGACATCGAATTCGAAGTTGGGCAAGTCCTTTTTCAGGAAAGGAGAAATCCGGTTATTAAGGCCATGGTGTGTCAGGGTGCAGCGACCCATGTCGACGTCGCCCCAATGCAGTGTTTCATCGCCGATCCGGATGGCTACATCCGGCTTGTCCTTCTCGTGCGTGCGCGGGATCGCGTTGCCCGGACAGTCTATGACACAACGGCCACATTCATTACACAGGCTTCCAGTCGGCAGGACCGGATCGGACTCCAGCTCGGCATCTGTCAGGATCATGCCGATGCGAACGCGCGGCCCGAACTCAGGCGTCAGAAAAACCTTGCTGTGACCGATTTCTCCCATGCCGGTTCCGGCTGCCATGATCCGAGCCGACAGGCAGACCTCCGGCGGCAGCTTGCCTGGCGCCAGGGGTTCCGGCTGTCCCGACACTTCCGGCCCGCCGGGATAATGCGGCATGGCCTCCCAGCCGAAATCCTCAATAAAACAGGTCAGAGCATAGGTCAGTCTCGGCCGGAAAATCGTATTGAGCCGGTTGTATGAATAAAACGTGTAGTTGTGCCAGTGGGTTCCTTCGAGGATGCCGCGGTATGAACCGCGGGGGATGCGCATGCCGATCGTGATGACGGTCCGGCAGTCCGGATAGAGACTTAAGGGGCTGAACATTGTGGGGGCGTCACGGTAGCGCTCAACACTGCCGATCCCGATACAGTCGATCCCAAGAGAGCGGGCTTTTTCCTTGAGCAATTGTGCGGTCAGTTCCATGATCAACACCTCCTGTCAATCCGGTCTTTGCGGCTTTGCAGCGGCATCGGACGCATCAAGCGCAGGCATAACCCGCCCTTCAGCATCTTTACGCCAGGCAGGCCGCTTGCGAAATGCATTACGGAAGTGATTCTGCACCGTGCCCGCTTCGTTCATGTGTTCAATACAAGTCCGGCTGCAGAACATGGCCAGACGATCCGGCCGCCCCTGCGGGTCCGCCGGCCCGATGACGCCGTTGGCGCAGTTTTGGCATAAAGCGTTATCGCAGAACGCGACGGGCATGGACTTGCCGCAGATGATCCGGTTCTCAATTCGGTTTTTGTCCAGGGCTTTGAGCGGACACAGGTCGACGCACAGGCCGCACTGATCACAGACGGGATCGATCAGCAGCGGATCGGAAGCCAGCGGTGCATTTGTAATGATCATGTGCCAGCGTTGACGGGGACCGAAGCGCGGCGTCAGAACCTGACCGCTCAGGCCAATCTCTGCCAGGCCGCAGGCGACAGCGGCAAAATCGAAATCCGGTGTGAAACCGGATTTGCCGCCGGCCTTTTCCGGCATAACCGGCATGGCCTCCCACCCGTTCTTCTCGATCAGGTGGACCAGGTCAAAGGTGCTCTGGGACAAGAATGTGTCGTTCAGCCAGCTACGGCCAAACATGCCATAATCACTCAAATTCGTTCCTTCTTCAATGCCGCGAAGCGTACCGCGGGTGACGCGCCGACCGATCATGATAACAGTCCGGCCTTCAGGAAACATGGAAAACGGATTGGAGTTGCTGTCTGGCGCATCAAAACGGTCCCTGCCGGCAAATCCGATCAGATCGACCCATGACGCTTCTGCCTGACTGATAATAGCCTGCTTGAGCTTTTCCATACCTGCCTCCTTTCTGCTTAAGGGGCTGGACATGGCAAGCCCGGTTGTAACACCGGACTTGCCATGCCATTGAGGTGGATGATCAGATCAGGTCGCCGCGACGGTTTTTCTTCCAGGGCTCCTGTGTGCGGAAGACGTTTTTCATGACGCCAATGCCGCGTTTTTCCAACTCGGCCAGGCAGGTCCGGTTACAGACAGCGGCATACCGGTCTGGCTTGCCGGTCGGATGGAGACGATTGGCCATGCCGCCGTTCGGGCATTTCTTGCAAAGCTCGAAATTTATTTCCGCCACCGTATAGGTCCGGCCGCAGATCGTTCGTTCGATCCGCTTGTCAGGACTGATGGCACCCAGCGGACAGGCCGTGATGCAGGCGCCGCACTGGTCACAGACAGAAGTCTCGAGGATCGGGTCGGACTCAAGGACTGCATCCGTGATGATCATCTGGAAACGCTGGCGATGACCCAGCTGAGGCGTCAGGATCTCCTGGTTGAGACCCAGTTCGCCGATGCCGCAGGCAACGGCTGCATAATCAAAGTCGGGAGTGACATTGGGGGCCGGACGACCTTCCGCAACCGAAACGCCCATGGCTGTCGTCGACATTGGATTAGGGAATATAGGGCAGGCTTCCCAACCGGCGTCTTCGATAAAGCGGACCATGTCATAGGTTGACTGGGCGACAAACTGGTTGTCCAGCCAGGTATAACCAAAGTTGCTGTAGGAATTGACATCCGTCCCGTCTTCGACACCCCTCAGGGTTCCGCGGGGAATCATCTGCCCGACCAGAATGACGGTGTTTCCTTCCGGGAATATGCAGAAGGGGTCATGTTGCGGATCAAGATCCGTGAAGCGGTCTCTGGCTGCGAATCCGACCAGGTCGATCTGCAGTGCCTTGGCCTTCTCCTGAATAGCTTTTTTAAAATCTTTCATGCCGTGCCTCCTTGACCAGATACAGGTCAATATTCATTATTGCGTATGGATGGATCGCGTTTGTCCAGATACGCTTCGCGCCAGCCATTGATGCGGCCGATCTTCTCCTTCTGTTGCCAGGGCAACATCCACAGCGGGCGTTTGTACAGGGAATTCTTGAACAGATTTCTGATCGCTTTGCGCTTTTCCAGAGAGTCCATGCAACTGCATATGCAACCGCGGGCGCCGCAAATGGCGAAATAACCGACATGACTCAGGACATACTTGTAATAGTGAATGATTGAGTTGTCCGGCTGGTCGTAGACACATCCCCAGGTGCCCTGAGCGATGGTATAGGTCATACGGTAGGCTTCCTCTTCGGTGACATTCATGTTCTGAACGTCCATCTCGAGGTTGGGCAGGTCTTTTTTGAGGAATGGCGAAATGCGGTTGTTGAGACCATGGTGGGTCATGGTGCAGCGGCCCATATCGACATCGCCCCAGTGGATGTCCTCATCGCCGACATTGATATGCAGGTCTTTGTCGATGGTCCGGGAAGGCGGAATGGCGTTGCCGGGGCAGTCGATGACGCAGCGGCCACACTGATTGCACAAGGTGCCCGGCTTGATGATCGGATCGGGCTCCAACTCGGCATCGGTCATGATCATGCCCAGACGGACACGCGGTCCGAATTCCGGTGTCATGAACACTTTGGCATGGCCCATCTCTCCGAGTCCGGCGCCGACACCCATGATGCGTACGCTCATGGCCACGTTGGGCAAACGACCCGGGGCGACTGGTTCACCTTCTCCCATGCGTTCACAGACCGCCGGATAATGGGGAATCGCCTCCCAGCCCATGTCTTCGATGAAACACGCCATGGCATAGGTCAGTTTGGGACGGAACAGGGTATTAAGCCTGTTGTAGGAATAGAATGTGTAGTTATGCCAGTGTGTGCCCTCGATGATGCCGCGATATGAACCGCGCGGAATGCGCATGGCCAACATGATCACGGACTTGCACTCCGGAAAGTAGTTTTTCGGATTCATCAGGGGCGGGGCTTCCTTGTAGCGATCGATATTGCCGATGGCAATGCAGTCGATCCCCAGCTCTTTTGCCTTGTCTTTAATCATCTGTGCAGTCAGTTTCATACCTGGCCTCCTTCGACGACTTCGACGACTTCGCCGAATTCGTTTTTACCCCATGCCTGCCGTTTGCGAAAACCGGTTTCAAAGGCGTTGTCCAGTACTTTGGCCCGCTCGAGCTCATCGACACAGGTTCTGACACACAGGGCTGCCAGCCGGTCAACACTGTCACGGCCGGGGATTGCGCCGTTTTTGCAGATGGCGCACTGTTTCAGGTCACAGGCTGCAACCGGCATCTCG
>JAWSUP010000107.1:0-11437 GCA_033549405.1 Bacillota bacterium
TCTTGTTGATGGGCTCGTAATTTATACCATAGCGCCGTTCATAGACCTGCGACAGGACCCGTATTGAGAAGTCGCGGACATAGTCATTCCCTTCGGTATTCAGCCGAAAGTGATAACACCGGTCGGCCCAGTCAAACTGCAGCCGGACAGCAGCGCCGCCGAAGAATTCCAGCGCTTCGTCTTTTTTGCGGTCAAACAGGGCGTTGTCGACCGTCGAAGTGGCCGGACCGAGCGCACAGCGCAGATCCGGACCTGAGCGATCCAGACAGACGGCGAAGGTGTCGACAGCCATGTCATCGCCCCAGTGGATCCGGCCTGAGATGTGAAAGTCCAAGTCCCCCCGGCAGCCGATGCCCAGATGGATGCCGCCGATGTCCAGTCTGAATGTCAATGTCAGTTCAGGCTGCTCGACCGGACCTTCCCTGTATTGGATCGTCAGCCGTGTTTCCTCCAGCTCATCTGACCAGCTGGATCGTTTATCCCGGTAGTCCCCGAGATCAAAGACCTTTTCCCCCCGCAGGCGGACCTCCGTGATCCCGGCATGGTCAATGATGATCCCGCGTCCGGCGTGATAAACCGTGAATGTACCGGTTTCCAGATCATAGCGAATGGCATATTGCTTGTAGTTGGCGTATGCTGTGGCGATTCCTGCGCTCATATGGCTGCCTCCTGGTGTACGGATTTACTGTTGGCATCCGGTCAATTCACTGGCAGATTTCAGTGTTTATAGCCGGTCTGGCTGACATCTCAAACATAGCACACAAAGATGTTCTGGGACAATCATAATGCTGAATGCAGATTCCTTCAACTAGCGGTACAATAGATCTGAGTAGATATGGGTATGCTGGGTTGCCAGACGAAAGACCTGTAATTGCCAACACATGCTGCAATCCGGTCGGACATCCGGCTGGAAGTCGAATCGATTAGGGGGCATTATGAAACGACCGAACATCATCTTTTATTTTTCTGACCAGCAGCGCTGGGATACACTGGGATGCTATGGCCAGGCACTTCCGGTCACGCCGAACCTTGATCGCCTGGCTGCTGAGGGAACCCGATTCGAAAACGCCTTCACCTGCCAGCCGGTATGCGGTCCGGCCAGATCCTGTCTGCAGACCGGCCTGTATGCAACCCAGACCGGCTGTTACAGAAATGGCATCAGCCTGCCGCAGAACATCGACACGCTGGCCCGCCGTATGAACCGGGGCGGTTACGACACGGCGTATGTCGGCAAGTGGCATCTGGCATCAGATGACGGGTATGCCAATTACAGGACAACAGCGATCCCCACAGAACGACAAGGCGGCTACCGGTATTTCATGGGCGCCGATGCGCTGGAGTTCACGTCGCATGGCTACAACGGCTATGTGTTTGATAAAGATGGAAACCAGCACGATTTTGTCGGCTACCGGGTGGACTGCATCAACAATTATGCCATCGATTATCTGCACCAGCATGCTGAACAGGCCGGTGACCGGCCGTTTTTCCTCTTTGTATCGCAGCTTGATCCGCATCATCAGAATGACCGCAACCGGTACGAAGGACCCGATGGCAGCAAGGAACGGTTCAAGGACTATATTGTGCCGGGTGACCTGGTCGATACGGCCGGTGACTGGCGTGAAAACTACCCGGATTACCTTGGCCAGTGCCACAGCATCGATGCCAACATCGGCCGCCTGATGGACACATTGAAGGAACTGGGCTATGACCAGAACACCATAATCATCTATACCAGCGACCATGGCAGTCATTTCCGCACCCGCAACAATGAATACAAACGCAGCTGTCACGATGGCTGCCTGCGCATTCCCCTGATCGCCTGGGGTTTAGGGTTTATCGGTGGCGGTGTCCGTAAGGAGCTGGTCAGTCTGATCGACCTGCCGGGGACAATTCTCGACTGCGCTGATATTGCCAGGCCCGATCATTACCAGGGACATTCACTGGTAGAATTGCTGAATGGGACCATCAGCTGGCCGGATTCAGTCTTTGCCCAGATCAGCGAAGCATCGACCGGCCGGACAGTCCGGACACGCGCATGGAAATATGCTGTCACAGCGCCGCAGCCGGCTCACCCGGCATACAGTGACCACTACATGGAATCACACCTCTACGATCTGGAGAAAGACCCGCACGAACGCAACAACCTGGTGCAGGATCCTCAGTTTGCATCGATCCGCTCAGAGATGAAACAGCGGCTGCTCGGGCACATGGCGCAGGCTGGTGAGAACCTGCCGCAGATCAGCCTCTGATTTGAAAGGATGGACAAAACCGTATGATTTATCAACTTCAGAGCAACCGTGTCTGGCGCAGCTATCTGGGCGGCCGCAACATTGAACAGTTACAGGGTCAGAAAGAAGCACAAGATGGCTGCTTTCCTGAAGAATGGGTCGCATCGGTTGTGCTGGCCACCAATCCTGGCCATGAACGAGAAGGGGAAGGGCTGAGCAGGACTGTCGACGGAGCATTGCTGCGCGACTTGATCGCAGAAAACCCGGAGGCGATGCTGGGGCGCGGCAATGTGGCCAGGCATGGCGCACGCATGTCCATTCTGGTTAAAATTCTGGATGCCGCCGAACGGCTGGTCGTTCAGGCGCACCCGACACGCGCGTTTGCACAGCAGTATTTTGCATCACCTTACGGCAAGACTGAATCCTGGTATTTGATCGAGACCGGTGAAGACGCCTGCATCTATCTGGGCTTTAAGCCGGGAATCACGCGTACCGAGTGGGTCAGGTGTTTTGAAGCACAGGACATTCCGCGCATGCTGGGCTGGCTGCACCGGCTGGCCGTCAAACCGGGCGATGTCGTACTGGTCGAAGGCGGCACCCCGCATGCGATCGGAGCCGGGTGCTTCATGATCGAACTGCAGGAACCGACGGACCTGATTGTCACACCAGAACGCCAGACGCTGTCCGGCTTGCCCTTCTCGGACAAAAAGCTGCATGCCGGACTGGGTTTTGAGCGCATGTTTGACTGCTTCACCTATGAGGGCATGGACGAACAGGAGATTCGCCGGCGTTATTTCATCCAGCCCGAAGAAAGCCCGGAAGCAGATAATATGTCTCTGCGCACCCTGATCGGCCCCGCTGCGACCGACAAGTTCTGCCTCCAGGAACTGCTGGTTGATGGAACTGCGACAGTCAGCTGGCCCGATGATTACGCAGTGGCCGTTGTACTGCGCGGCTCCGGACAAGTTCAGGAGCTGACGGCAGATGGCAAAGAACCAAACGGGCAAACCGGAGGACCGTTCTGCACACTCAAACCCGGAGATCAGCTGTTCATACCAGCTGACGCCGGTCCGCTGCTCTGGACAGGCCAGCTGCAGGTGGTGATCTGCCGGCCGTAAGAGCTGCGATAAGACAGTAATGCTGAACGTATTTGACCGATTCGTCCAATTAAATTACCGATCCATACCTGTCGGACCGGTCGTGTCTGCGCTACACTGTTATTGACAGTCGCTGCCGTGAAAGCGTGAAAACGGCTGCCGTGCCAGTGCAATCGCAAGTGCTTCAAGCGGGTCAGCCAGGAGGGATCGTTATGGAAAAAATCGGAGTAGGTGTCGTCGGCTGCGGCGGAATCGCCTGTAATGTCCATCTGCCTCAGTTGCAGACGGCAGATGGTGCTGATATCGCGGCGCTGTGCGATATCGATGAGGCACAGTTGAAAAAAGCGGGGGACCGTTTTCAGATCCCGGAAGAACGCCGTTTCAGGGACTATCACGACCTGATCGCCTGCAGTGCGGTTGATGCGGTTGACATCTGCACACCCAACAACAGCCACTGCCCCATAGCCATGGCCGCCGTGGCGTCAGGCAAACCTTTCTGTGTTGAAAAACCGGTTGGCATCTCATATAAAGAAGCACAATTGCTGGAACAGGCTGCCCGGAATGCCGGGCTGCCCTCAATGGTCTGCTTCTCATACCGTTTCATGCCGGCTGTCCGCCATGCCAGGCAACTGATGCAGAACGGCGCCATCGGCCAGGTGGTCCAGGTTTATGCGCAGTACCTTAAGGCAAGCGCATACATGACCGGCCGCAGGCTGGACTGGCGTTTCGCTCAGGAAATAGCCCGTTATGGTGTGTCCGGCGATCTGGCCGTGCACATCATCGATATGATCCAGTTCCTGGTTGCCGATTTCTCCGGTGTATTTGCCCAGACAGGCATCGCCGTTAAAGAACGGCTGCGCCTGGACTGCGACGTCATGGCGCAGGTCGATACCGATGATTACTGCAATTTCCTGGCTGAGCTTGAAGGGGGCATAGCGGCGGTTTTCGGCGTCAGCCGGAGTGCGATCGGCAATCGAAACCATATCAGTGTCGACATATACGGCGATAAAGGCGCCCTGCGCTTCGATCTGAATAAGAAAAATGAGATCCAGATCTGCCTGGATGACGGCTCAGGTGACAACATCTCCATGGAGACGATCACGCTGCAGCCGGATGGCACACCTTCCCAGATGCAGACCTTTGTCGACATTGTCCGGAACGAAGAACCGGCAGACACGCCGACGCTGGCAGACGGTGTCAGCTGTCAAAAAGTCCTGGACGCCCTGCTTGATTCGGCTAAAATGCGCCAGTGGATTGATCTGTAAACGGCGCGGCCTGACCCGACGTATAGACCGCTTCACATGTTTCAAGTATGCTGACCATTCTCTTTTTGGGTATTCAAGTGATGCTTGGCTTGGCATCACCGAAGAGAGAGGTTTTCATCGAAGAGATTTTGCCGGTTGGGGGTTAGGTGTCGATTCATATCAAGCGTTTAAACGATATGTCATATGTCGAGGGGTCAGCATTATGAGCGATATTCTGTTTCACCGCGATGATTATGTGTTCAGCTACCGCGTCGCGGGGATTTTGCTGCGTGATAACAAAATCCTGCTGCAAAAGCCTACAAATGATACCGGGTACGCCATACCCGGCGGTCATGTCGAGCTTGGGGAAACCAACGCTCAGACTTTGGCGCGTGAGTTCAAAGAAGAAATCGGCGCGGACATTACGGTCGGCGCGTTGAAATGGGTCGCTGAGATATTTATTCCGTGGGGCGATAAGCCCTGCCATCAGATTTGTCTTTATTATGATGTCGCTTTGAAAGACGAAACGCAAATACCCCTTGACGGCGTTTTCGTTGGCGATGAACGCGTTGAAGGACGGAAATTTCAAATTGAGTTTCACTGGATGCCTGTCGATAGTCTTGGTAAAGTGGAAGTGTATCCAACCAATATTACCGATTTGATGATACGGTATAACGAGGGCGTCCAGCACTTTGTTTATAGGGAGGGCGAATGATGATGACCGAAATTTCTTACATAAAAGAGGCGAGAACATAATGCAGCTTATATTTGTTGAAGGCGTTTCGGGCGTTGGCAAGACTACGACGACATGGAAGCTGTGCGAAAAGTTACGCGAAAATGGCTTTTCCGCTGACTGCTTTCTTGAGGGTGATATTGCCAATCCCATTGATTTTTATGGCACAGCGTATTTCAAAAACGATGAGTATGCCGATTTACTCGATCATCATAAAGAGTTTGCCGAAGATATTCAAAGCAATACAATCGTTGCCGAGGATATAAGGCTGGTTCGGTATTATAATCGGAAAACACCTTTGTTTCCTGAGCCGTTGCTTGATGTGTTCCGTAAACATGAATTTTGTTGGAAACCGGGTAATCTTGTCCCCCTTTCGGAATATACCCGTGTATATAAATCTGCGTGTGAGCATTTTGTACAGAACGGAAGTAAGTATCTTGATTTTCTGATTTTTGACGGTTCTTTATTTCATCACCCCATCAATGATATGACACGGAATTACTGTGCTTCTCTCGACCAAATTACCCATCATATAAACATCGTTATTGAAACTGTCAATCAACTTCGCCCACAGGTTATCTATCTGTCAAGCGAAAATGTCGCCGAACGATTGCGGGAAGCGCGGATAAGCCGTAATGAAACGATACCGTCAACCGAACAAATATGGTTTTGGGAACAACGCATGCGAATGGATGTTGCTGTTATGAAGCGCTTATCTATACCATGTAACATTTTCGATGTTTCACAGGAAGATTGGAGTTATTTAATGGAAGAGATGGTGAATTGTATTCTTGAAACTGAAGCAGAACGACGCGCCCGCATATATCCTGTTATCTTGAGTGAATACAATCCTGAATGGCCGGAATGGTATGCGGAAGAAAAGGCGAACCTTGAGCGGTTACTTGGCAATCGTATCATCCGCATACAGCACATCGGCAGTACGGCTGTTCCGGGACTGACAGCAAAACCGACCATCGATATTCTTTTAGAAACTGCAAACAACATTGACATTGAAGATTTAATTGTGCTCATGCCGACAGGCGAATATATTTGTCTCCGCAGGGAGGGCAATTCTCTCTCAGAGCACGACCGGGTCATGTTCCTGAAAGGCTATACGGATACCGGGTTTGCGGACAAGGTGTTCCACATCCATGTGAGAAATCACGGTGATTGGGACGAGCTGCATTTTCGTGACTATCTGATCACTCACCCCGAAACCGCCACCGAATACGCTGAATTGAAGCGCAGATTATTCAAGGATTACGAACATGATAGAGACGGATATACAGCGGCAAAGGGAGCGTTTATCAAAGAGGTGACGAAGAAAGCAAAAGAGAGGGCCTAAAAATGAACTTCATAAATCCACCGGAAAAAATACCTGAGAACATAACGCATAAAACATTTTACAGCAAGCTGTATCATCACGAAATCGGCTATAACATTTATTTGCCGCCCGATTACGAAGATGGCGACGATAAATATCCGGTAGCGTATCATCTTCACGGATGGACGGGCAACGAATCGTCCGAATTGATACCGATGGAGAAGGCATACAGAAACAGACGGGCTATTACCGTTTTCCCAAACAGCTCCCCGGTTATCGAGGATTACGAAAATTGGCCCGTTGAGCTTATGCTTACGAGCGAGCTGATACCACATATTGACGGAGCGTACAAGACGGTCGCCACCCGCGTGGGCAGGTCACTCACCGGCTTCTCGATGGGTGCCGGGATGGCGTTTTATTATGCCGTAAAATATCACGAAATGTTTTCTGCGGTGACTGCATACGCGGGTACCTATCATCATTATTACCACAAGGGTTCTCAAACGGTGGGGGTAGAGCCGGAAAAGGCCGCTGAGTTATATAGAGAAATGATGAGAGAAGAAAGACACTTGGAAGAAGGCAATATTTTATGCCTGGTACGGCAAAACGCGGATAAAATACGCGGTGAATTGGATATAACCCTTCACATCGGAACAAACGATGTATTGTACTGCGATAATGAAATACTACGCTTGCACCTGGATTCGCTGAGCATCCCGCATACATATAGAAAATTCTATGGGGTTGGGCATGAACTGGATAAAATCTTGAATTTCCGCAGCCGACCGAAGGAGGAAAGAACATGATCATCTCAATAAAACCGCTTACACCGGAGCTTGCCGATGACTACTTCGATTTTTTTGAAAACCGGGCGTTTACGGACGATTCTCCGTATCGGTGTTATTGCCAGGTCTTTCAAATGACCAGAGAGCAGTATCAAGCAGCGTATGACAATCCGGAGGTGCAGCAAAATCCCGGCCCAGCTTCTCGAAAAGCTGCCGAACGGCAAATCGCTGGCGGTGTTTTGCGGGGTTATTTGGCATATGTTGATGGAAAGTCGATCGGTTGGTGTAACGCCAACGATAGAGCGAATTATCCCGCTGAACCGTACTATGATGATGTGCCTTTCCATGCGCCGGCTGAAACAAAAGAAAAAGCTGTGGTGTGCTTTGAGATTGCCCCGGATTATCGCGGAAAGGGTGTTGCCACCGCTCTGTTGCAGCAAGTCATAGCCGATGCGAAGGCCGAAGGATATGTTGCTGTTGTGGGATTTCCCGTTATGCGTGACGAACGGTACGAATGGGATAACCAGGGTCCGGTTCGGCTATATGAAAAAGCCGGGTTTTCCAAAGCATCGGAAAAAGACGGGAAAGCGGTCATGCGAAAGGCTTTATAATAATGCCTGTGCGTAAAATGACAACTATATCGGGAACACACTTATTCACACGATTCAAGTATCTTTCCGCAGGATGCTTAAGTATTCTTCATAGGCAAACACTCTGTTCCGTCGCACATTTTCAGTTAGTTTTAAAATCCCAAAATCTTGAAGAGCATTGACTGCGCTTGAAACAGCATTAAATGACAAGCCAAGGGCAGATCGGGTTTTATTGATGTCAATGATTGGACTTCGTTCCAGATAACCAAATACCTTGACGATCGTCTTTGCTGTCCTGCCGGTTTTCAAGATTACGGCCAGGTTTTTCTGATGCAGTTCCACCAGTTGCTCGATTGTCTTGATAGAATCCCGGGCAGATTCGTCTACAGCCAAAAGAAAGAACCTTACCCATTGCTCGTAATTCCCTTTCTGCCTGACTTCGTTCAATCGGTCGTAATACTCAATACGATTGCGCTTGAAAAAATAGGAGATGTAAAGCGTATCACGGCTTAATAGCTTTTGCTCTTTTAGCAACAGGGCAATCAACAATCGACCGATTCGCCCATTGCCATCCAAAAACGGATGGATTGTTTCAAACTGATAGTGAATCAGGGCTATCTTGATCAAGCCATCCAGATCATATTCATGATTGATGAACTTCTCGAGGTTGGACATGGCACTGATCATATCCTCAGGCATCGGCGGAATATAACGTGCCGTCTTCAGATTACTGCCTGCAGGACCAATCCAGTTCTGGCTGCTTCTGAACTCACCAGGACTCTTTTCACTGCCTCTCAATCCCGACAGGAGAATGGCATGCGTTTCTCGAAGGAGCCGATTGCATATCGGCAGCTCATTCAACCGCTTAGCCGCATATTGTGAGGCTTGAATATAGTTGATAACCTCAGCGACGTTCTGATTTGTATTCTCTTCTAGATTTGGATCCAACACATCATCAAGGGTTGCTTGTGTTCCTTCGATTTGTGAGGACAAAAGCGCTTCCTTCCGCACATACATGGAAACAAACAGGTCAATATCCGGAACTTGATTGGACATCCCTTCCAAAATACCAATGCTCCGGTTTGCTTTTGTCAGGAGTTTGATCATGTTCCCATCAATAACAACAGGTGGATCTGGCGGTAACGATCTTGGTATAAAAGAGTCGTAGCGAAGTTCTCCAGATAAATTGGATCTGTATTCACCAGCCCGGTTTGCCACGTTATCACCCCTGTTCTGCAATAACAATCATCAATAATAGCTCTTTATTTCATTTTACTCCTAATTGTGAAATAAGCAACTAAAATACGGCTTTTTATTTCATGATGATGCTATTCTGCGTGCATTTGACAATTACAAACAGTTACAAACTGCCTTGGCACAATCATTACGTCAAAGCCCCCGATCATTATAATCGATGTGGGCGTTGTCGGCTTCGCTTTGACCTTTAAACGGTGCGGCCTGCTTTTCACCGGCAAACTGCTTTAGTCTGGCCAGGAATTCCGTCGGATAGACTCCTTCGACTTTATGGAACAGGCGGCTGAAATAATGCGGATTAGCAAAGCCGAGCTCATAGGCGATCTCCTTGATCGACAACGGTGTCATGCGCATGAGTTCTTTGGCATGATTCACTTTCAGCTTGTTGATGTACGCAACGGGCGTTGTCTGCAAAGCTGTCCGGAACAGGCGGATCAGGTGCTGCCTGGAGATGTTGGACGTCTGACAAAGGTCATCCAGCGTCAGTTTGCGGGTATAGTTCTGCCGGATAAAGAGCAGCGCTTTTTTGAGTGCGACCGGCACACGCTCGCCGACATAGGACTGGCTGTCGGCCACGAGGTGTTTCAATGTCATGCGCGACGCCAGGGCCAGGATGTGGCTGACGCACAGGGAGATGATCATCTGGCTCTCCAGATCGTTTTTGAGTGATTCCAGCAGCGCCTGGTCAGTCAGTTCGTGAACATCTTTGGTCAAGGTGCCGAGACTTGTCTTGTGGGGTAGATACAGATGGCTCAGGTAGTTGCCTGGCCGGTAACTGTCCTGGACCAGTTCCTGGTCGGTCTTCGATTTCATTTGCAGCAACTCCTGGCGGACCGTTTCCGTATCGCAGCTGCGGACCGGCGTTTTCGTGTTGAAATGGATATAACAGAACGTGCAAGGCTGGTCAGAGGCTGGACGGCGCACATAATCCTGCCCCTGGGGGATAAAAAACAGGTCTCCGGCTTCGACAGTGTAATCAACCGTATCAATGGTGAACCGGCAGGTTCCTTCGAAGATGATGACGATGATGTGGTTGTGGTCGGCACTCTGCCAGACCGTCTTGCGTTCGATCCGGTACAGGTCGCGGACGACCGGCAGTGTGTTCAAGTCAATGTCATACAGCATGTAAGAGGCGCCTCCTGCTGTTCATATCGTGCAAGCATACAGGCAGATTATAACCATAATCTTCTTGAAAATGAACCTCATGTTCATATTGTGCATCAAAGACCGCATTCTGGCCGTTTACATCAGACGGCTGGTCCGTTACAAAGAGAGTACAGGCATGAACCTTTGTTTCCGTAGATCTGTATGGACAATGCCTGCCCACGCTTTTTTAATGATGCCAAAGGAGATCGCGATGAAAAAATACAGAATTGCCATCGTCGGCTTTGCCCACATGCACCTCAGCATGCTGATGAAAGCTTTTAACAGGCTGCCGGGCGGCGTCGACTGGATCGGCTGTGCCGATGTCATGCCCTATGAGTCTGATCCGGTTGACCGGCAATCGGTCCGAATCAAGGCGGCGGCACAGACCCTGGATCTGCCCAGAGTCTATGCAGATTACCATGACCTGATCGGCCTGCAGCCGGACATCGCAATCGTCTGCACCGACAACCGGTCGCATGGCGACGTCGTCTGTACACTACTGCAGCACAACATCCACACCATCGTCGAAAAGCCCATGGCGTTTGACCTGGCTGACGGCTTGCGCATGGTCCGGGCTGAAGCAGAATCGCAGGCGACGCTGGTGATCAACTGGCCGGTCGTCTGGCAGCCGTCCTTTCACCTTGCTCAGGCATTGACCCGCCAGGGTATCGTCGGCGAGCCATTGCGCTTTCAATACCGCAACCCGGAGTCGTTGGGCCCATTTTCACATGGCGGCCGGCAGCCTTCGCCTGAAGATCTGAAGAAGCAGTGGTGGTACCAGGCTGAGCGCGGCGGCGGCGCGATGCTGGATTACTGCGGCTATGGCTGCCTGCTGGCCCAGTGGTTTTTGCAACAGCCGGGGAAAAGCGCATATGGTCTGAAGGAAAATATGCTGAGCCCGTTTGCCGAAGTCGAGGACTATTCGACGATGACGGTTCGCTACGACCGGGCGCTCGCCATCTTTGAGGGCTCCTGGGCGACAGTCAGTTTCGGCTCGGTGCCGACCGGACCGGTGATCTACGGGTCGGAGGGGACA
>JAWSUP010000108.1:0-11310 GCA_033549405.1 Bacillota bacterium
TCTATTATACCGCTAAAAGGAGTCCTGTCATGCCTGAATTACCAGAAGTTGAAACAATCCGTCGCAGCTTGTTGCCGACTGTCAAAGGACGGATCGTCAGCCAGGTTGTCATCGACACGCCTGCCGTCTTTGCGCTGCCGGATCCGACAAGCATCCAGGGCTACTGCGTTTCAACCATACGCCGTCGCGGCAAATATCTGCTGTTTTATCTGACTGGACAGGATACGGATCCGGTCTGGCTGATCGTCCACCTGCGCATGACAGGCCGTCTGACCCTGCAGCCAGAAGCCTCGCCGGTAAAAAAGCACACGCACGTACGTGTCGAACTGTGTTCGCCCGGTACGCCGGATTCGGTCTGGCTTATATTTCAGGACACCAGGCGGTTTGGGCGTCTATGGCTGCAACCGGCTGCAGATCAGTATACCTGGCCGGAATGCCTGGCCGGACTGGGGCCGGAACCGCTGGATCCACCCGTGACAGCCGACAGTCTGGCCGGCCAGCTGGAAAGGCACAAAGGTCTGTCGGTCAAGGCGGCCTTGTTGAATCAGTCTGTCATTGCCGGTATCGGCAACATCTATGCGGACGAAATATTATTTGATGCCGGACTTCCGCCAGATCTTTGCGTTGCTTCGTTAACGGAGCAAAATCTCGCACACTTGGCTACAGCCATTCCAGATGTTTTGAACCGGGCGATCGAGCTGTGCGGCACGACTTTACGCGACTACGTCGATGGATGGAACCAAAAAGGCAGCTTTCAGACATGCCTGATGGTCTATGGCCGGGCAGGCCTTCCCTGCCGTGTCTGCGGGCATGAGATCTGCAAGAAAAAGCTGGCGGGACGGACAACCAGCTGGTGTCCGGTCTGCCAGCTTCTATGAAGGATCAGGGGTTGAGCTGCCAGCCTGTCAGTCTTCGATCGCAATCGCGTCAACCGGGCAGGATGAAGCCGCCTCCTTTGCTGCTTCCTCAGCATCGGCAGGAATGACGTCCACAATCACCTGGGCGATCGATTCATCATCCATTTCAAAAACATCAGGGCAGATCTCTGCACACAGGCCGCAGCCGATACAGAGGTCTCGGTCAACAGTAGCTTTCATATCAGCACCACACTTTCACGCGTAATATCGTGTGACAAACCAGTCATACAAAACGCCGGAGTTTGCGCACACCTTTAATCAAGCCTATTCTATCAGATTCCAGGTGCGCTGTTTCATATTTTTCCGATGTTGTATAAAAAATTTACAAATATATTACTGCTAAATGCCTTAGCCCGCTTAGCGCTGAGGAACGATTTCCAGCCAATAATCATCCGGATCGTGGATGAAATACAGGCCCATGGACTGATTCTCGTAGCAGATGCAGCCCATCGCTTCATGCAGGGCATGCGCCTCATCATACTGGTCGGTTCTGAAGCAGATGTGTGATTCATTATCGCCCAGTTCATAGGGATCTTTATGATCACGCAGCCAAGTCAGTTCGAGTTGGAACTCACTCATGCCATCACCCAGAAATGCCAGCTCAAAACTGCCATCAGCCGCTTTCTTGCGTCTGTTGACGGTCAGTCCCAAAGCTTTCTGGTAGAATTCGATAGAGCGATCCAGGTCCAGGACATTCAAGTTGGCATGTACTATCTTGAACTTCACGAAAAACGCCTCCTTATCAGGTATAATCGATACTTTCATCATAGGCCAGACCATGACGCGCCGTCAAGTATGGCAGAGTTTTACAGAATTTTCTGATGCTCTTTCCAAGCCTGAATGCGTGTGCTATGATAGACACGTTGTCAAACCATTGATTATCAAAATATCTGGCAATACTAGGAGTGTGCACCGATGGATCTGTTTCAGAAATGCCGGGAATATACACATGCTAAAGATGTCATGGCACTGGGCGTCTATCCATTTTTCCACATGTTGACATCCGGCCAGGACACAGTTGTCATGATGGAAGGCCACCGCACCATCATGCTCGGTTCCAATAACTACCTTGGCCTTACTGCCGATCCAAGGGTTAAAGAAGCCGCGATTAAAGCTATAGAGAAATATGGTTCCGGTTGTTCTGGTTCGCGTTTCCTCAACGGCACGCTGGATCTGCATGTCGAACTGGAAAAGGCACTGTCAATATTTTTGCAGAAAGAAGATTGCCTTGTTTTCTCCACGGGCTTTCAGTCCAATCTTTCGATCATATCATCGATCGCCTGTCGCGGCGACTATATCCTGTCTGACTCGATGAATCATGCCAGCATCGTTGACGGAACACGTCTCAGCTTTGCCAAGACGATCAAGTTCAAGCACAGTGACATGGCAGATCTCGAACGGCTTCTGCAGCATTGTTCAGCCGACGAAAAGGCCGGCATCCTGATCATTACTGATGGCGTTTTCAGCATGGAGGGTGAGATATGTAATTTACCTGGCATCGTCAGGCTGGCCCGTCGGTACGGCGCCAGGATCCTCGTCGATGACGCCCATGCCATCGGCGTTCTTGGACCGAAAGGCCGCGGCACAGCCGAGCATTTCGGCCTGACCGATGAAGTCGACCTGATCATGAACACATTCTCGAAAACACTGGCTTCGCTGGGTGGTTGTGTCGTCGGCGACGCAGATGCCATTCACTATATCAAGCATACGGCCCGGCCTTTTATCTTCAGCGCCAGCATCCCGCCTGCTCAGATCGCGGCAGCGCGCGAGGCCTTGCGCATTCTGGATGCTGAACCGGAGCGGGTTCGTCGGCTCAACGAAATCGCCGGCTATATGAAAAGTGGACTGAAAGCATTGCCGCATGTCACCATCCACGAAAGCGGCAATGACATCGTGCCGATTATTCCCGTCCTGACAGGAACTGAAATGAACACATTGATCGCGGCTAAGCAGCTTCTGGACCGCGGGGTCTACATCAACCCCGTTTTCCCGCCTGCCGTACCCCAAGGATCCTGCCTGCTGCGGACAAGTTATACTGCCACCCATACCAATGATCAGCTTGATGAAGCGCTTGCCATCTTCGATGGCGTGTTCGCAGGTCTTGCTGCCGGAGAGCCGATCCTTTAAAGACAGCCCCGCCCGCGCCCTGAACGATAAGATAACTGACAGCCGTTTAAACCAGTCCCAGATGGTTCGCCAGCTGTTGGCTGATGCGCTCAGCCTGTTCCATAGCCGGCATTTCACAGAATATTCTGAGCAGCGGTTCTGTTCCGGAGAACCGGGCTATGACCCAGCCGCCGTTATTGAAATATACTTTGCAACCGTCTGACCAGCTGACTTTTGCGATGCTTTCATCGAATATCGGCAAATTTTTGTCAATCATCAGGTTTTGTTGGACCGACTGCTTCATCTCTTCTGTAAAATGATAATCTGATTCAGTCATGAACAATTCGCCGAACTGCTCTGTAATCTCCTGGTAGATGTCGGACAGCCTGTTGCCTGTAACCGCCAGCATCTCAACCAGCAAGGCAGCCGCATAGATGCCGTCTTTGCCGGGTATATGGCCGCGTACGGTCAACCCGCCCGAAGACTCTCCGCCGATAACAGCACTGGTCTCCAGCATCTTGGCAGAAATATGCTTGAATCCGACCGGCACCTCATAGCAGGTCTCGCCAAAATGGGCTGCCACGCGATCCAGCAGATGCGTTGTCGCCAGGTTGCGGACGCACGGGCCACGCCAGCCTTTACGTGCCAACAGATAATAGTAAAGCAGAACCAGAATCTGGTTCGGATGGAGAAACCTGCCTTTGTCGTCAATAATACCGAGCCGATCGGCATCGCCGTCGGTCGCAATCCCCAGATCGCAGCGATGTTCCAGAACCACTTGCTTCAAGGCGTTGAGGGTCTCGACATTGGGTGATGGCAGTCGCCCGCCAAACAATGTGTCGCGGCGTTCATGAATCACTTCGACCTCGCAGCGCGCTGTCATCAGAATCGTCTGCAGGCTGGTCCGCGACACACCGAACATCGGATCCAGTGCCACCTTCAGGTTGCGCCCGCGGATGGCGTCCATGTTGATCGAAGAGATGATCGTGTCAATATACAGGTTGAATGGATTGATCCGGTTCACGAGTCCGCTTCTTTCGCCTTCCCGGATCGGCAGCATCTTGATTTTGTCCGGCTGCTGCCTGTCGATGTAGGTTTCGAGTCTGTTTGTCACCTGCTCATCCGCGTCGCGCCCTCCGGCTGTAAACAACTTGACGCCGTTGTAGACAGCCGGATTGTGACTGGCGGTAATGGCCAGGCCATAGGCCGTGCCAAAACGCTTGACCGTAAACATAATCAGGGGCGTCGGCGCTTCTCTGTCGATGAGCCTGCAGACAATACCGTTGCCGGATAGCACTTCAGCAGCCCATTCTGCCGATTCGCGCGATAAAAAACGACGGTCATAGCCGATGATGATACCTGCATCGACGACCTGCTCATCCTGCATCAGGCAGGCCAGTCCCTGGCAAAGCAGCTGAATATTGCTCTTGATAAATTCATCGGCGATGATGGCGCGCCAGCCGCCTGTGCCAAAGCGAATCATGATCGAACCTCCTGCAGCAAGTTTTCACAGCGGACCAGGTCATCAGGTTTGTTGACACCGAGTATCTCGTCTTCGTCATAGATGGTCTCTGTATCGATCGAACAGCCCATCTGGCGCATGATCAGCGGCACGTCGGTCAGATAATACTCGCCCTGCGCATTCTTATTGCCCAGGCGGGACAGCGCCTGAAACAGCGGTTCAGCACGAAATGCATAAACGCCGGGATTGACTTCATTGATCAGGAGCTGCTCCGGTGTGCAGTCCCTCTGTTCAACAATACCAGCAAACCGTCCTTCTGCATCGCGCAGGATCCGCCCATAATCTGGAATGTGCGCCGTTACAGCAGTCAGCATCGTGCAATCCGCGCCGCCCCGGCGATGTTTCATAGCCAGATTGTAATAAGTCTGGATCTTAAGCAGCGGCATGTCGCCATAGACTACCAGGACATCACCCGTGTATCCTTTCAGCAGCGGTGTGGCTGCAGAGACGGCATGTCCGGTGCCAAGCTGTTCTTGCTGCACGGCATATTGATAGGACGGACCGACTGCCTGACGGACTTTGTCTGCCTGAAAGCCGACGACGAGGATGGTGTCAGCCGGCTCAATGAAGGCGATATGGTCGAGCACCCAGTCCAGCAGGGCGCGTCCGGCCGCCTGACGCAATACTTTAGGCAGATCAGACGTTTCCGATTGCAGTCTTTTTCCTTTGCCGGCAGCCAGGACGATGGCCTTAAGGCCTGCAATCTGTGTGAAGTCGTGTTGCCTGTCATTCATCTTTCATTCCTCCTCGCAAATAAACGCGACTGTCAGGGGCTGTCAGGGACTTAAATGCAGCGCCTGACACCGCTGTCGGGTTGAAGCAGACGGGCCGGATAGCCCATTTGCTCAGATGCTGCAATAATCTGCCCGGCCAGAACCGGATCAGTGTAGGCAAAACAGCAGCCACCACCGCCAGATCCGTTGACTTTGCCGCCCCAGGCGCCGTTCTCCATGGCCATATCCAGGAGCTTTTCGATCGCCGGTGTCGAAATGCCGAGGCCGTCGCGCAACTGGGCATGATGTGCCGAAATCAGTGTCCCCAGTGCAGTGGGGTCTACCGGACTGGCTTTGAGCAGGGTCAGACCCTGGCGTAAGATGCGGAAGTTTTCGATATTGGCCATGAGCTTGCGCCGATGCAAGGCGTCGAGGTTGTCCAGCTTGTCCAGGCGGTCGGCCAGTATGCCGTCCGGCCCAAAAAAATCACGGATGCTCGTTATCCCCAGGTGTGACAATTGCTTCAGGGCCGCCTGCGTTGGCAGTTTGGATGCTGCCAGAACCCGGGTCGTATCTTTTTGTTCCAGGGAATCAAACAAAACGAAGCTGCCCGCCAGGCCGGTCTCCAGTGATTCAATCTGAAAGGAACCGGAAAAGTCAAGATGAACCATACCGCCGACAGCCGACGTATAATGATCCATGCGGCCGCCAGGTTCATCAAATTCCGATACTTCAGCCTGAAAAGCCAGCTCTGCGATCTTGAGCGGATCATCCTGGTCGGGATGCCCGATACAGGTGAGCAGAGCCTTGATCAGGACCACGATCATGGTGCTGGACGAACACATCCCTTTTCCGATCGGGATCTCTGAATCGAGCCGGATATCCATGCCGTGCAGTGTATAACCGTTCTTCTGCAGCACATGCACACTGCTTCGCAAATAATCCCGCTTCGATGCATAGAGGATCGGCTGGTCCAGATCGATCGTCAGATACTCATATTGACCGCCATCGTTAACCGAGTCGAGCCGGTCCAGTTTACTGTCGCGGATGGCGATTGCGATCAGCCGGTCACGCCTGTCTTGCACTGCAGCGTAGAATCGCAGATTGATGGCGACTGCGACCACTTCAAGGCCCAGATAATCCTGGTGTTCGCCAAAAAGGCAGAGACGGCTTGGTGTTGAGACGCGAATCGGCAAAGGCATAAGGTTCCTCCTGAGGGAAAAAAGCCAATTAGTCTTTTACAATCCCTTAATCATTCGTGACGATTGTCTTGATGACATCGGCCGGATGCGTGGTTGTATATTGAAAAGCATCGGCCGCCTGGTCCAGTGTGAAGCGGTGGGTCACCAGGTGTTCCGTCCGGATTTTGCCGTCTGCCAGCCATTTCATGGCTGTCGGGAAGGCGTTGGCATAGCGGTTGACTGAAACATAATCGAGTTCTTTATTGATAAAATCGGCAATGTCCAGTGTCACCAGGTTGCCGGCTGGCCAGCCGACCTGAACAACGCAGCCACCCGGGCGTGCTGCGGCAAATAAGGTCGAGCAGGCTTTGGCTGATCCGGATGTATCGAAAACGACATCAACCGGCATCCGACCATATGTATCCCAGCGGAGAGCACCAATTCTTTCGGCGATCTGCAGCCGCTTTTCTTGCAGGTCTGAGCAGTAAACCGGCCCGCCACCCGCCGCCTGAAAAGCCTGGGCCACCAGGAGTCCGATGGGTCCGGCGCCAACAACAAGCGCTGTCGCACCCAGGGCAAAGCGCGCCCGGTTGACAGCATGCACGGCAACAGCGGCCGGCTCAGCCATAGCTGCGGTTTCGTAGCTCATCCCAGCGGGCATGATCAGGGCAGCATCAGCCCTGACAACGATATAATCGCAGAATGTGCCGTCGACAGGCGGGGCTGATAAAAAGATGACATCGGGGCAGAGATTGTAACGGCCCATGCGGCAGTAATGGCAGTGGCCGCATGGAATGCCGGGTTCAATAACGACATCATCGCCCACCTTCAGTCCATTGACATCTGCACCGATGGCAGCGATGCAGCCACTGGACTCATGTCCGGGGATATAGGGTTGATCGACGATAAATGGACCCAGTCGCCCATCCTGATAGAAGTGGACATCTGAGCCGCAGATACCGTTCGCCTTGATGCGAACCAGTACTTCGCCGATTCCCGGTTCTGGTATGGGTTTCTCCAACAATGTCAGTTGGTGTTGTGCGTCCAGATATAGACAGCGGTTACTTGTCCGTTCAGTCATCTCCATGGTTACCATACCTCACTTTCCAGGCTATATTGCCCATACTGTATAGTTTATCGTTATCCAGAACAATTGAAAAGACATTGTCATGGTATAATAACTCTGGATTGCTTCATGCCTGCCCGGGGACTGCTGCCAGATTCACGCATTATCCCTGAAATAATGCCGGCATGACAGTCTGGAGAATCAGATGAATAACAGCCCGTACGTGCAATCGATCCTGAAAGCCATGCGCATTCTGGATATATTTGGTTTTGATGATCCGCTCGGTGAAGGATACAGCTTGAGCGCTCTGTCGCGCAGGACTGGGATCGCGCCGAATACACTCTGCAAGATTCTCAAAACCATGGTCAGAGCCGAATATCTGACCCAGGACAGCAGCCACCGTTACCACAGCAGCCACAAGACATGTCTGATCCAGATGGTGGCAGCGTCTCATGCCGACCTTTCGGACCAGCTCATGCAGATAATCCGTGACAAAAGCAGACAACTGGCCGTGCCGATCTATTTCACAACCTTGTCATTCGGCGAACGAAAGATCATTCTTCAGACAACGGACAGTGAGCGCAAGGGCGCCATCATCCGCCACGATGCAGCATCCGGCGACTTTATCTATACAAAGCCGACTGGTCGGATTCTGGTCAGCTATGCCAATTCGAGTCAGCTGGGCGACATCCTGAATCGCTGGGGATTCCCTGAGGATCGCTGGAACGATATCCATGACCTGCCACAGCTCATCCGCGTTCGCGAAATCATTCGTAAACAAGGCAGCTGTGTGATGCAGGAACGGGATGATCAGCTGGCCGCAGCCGTGCCGGTCAAGGTCGACCGCTGCAATTTTCTGGGCGCGCTGGGTCTGGCCATGACCGTTCACACGGACCGGCATCGCCAGTCAGACCAGATCGTCGCGCATCTGCAAGAATGCGCCGACCAGATAGCCCAGGTGCTATAATTCGCTCATAGTGAATGACAACCCACTCTATCTGCTCTACACTAAAGAAAAATACGAGGGGGTTTTGCTATGACGAACATTTATGATCCATTACTGACCGTACAACTAAAAAAGAAAGCCTATGAACTGGGTGCCGACCTGGTTGGTTTTGCCAATATCGAACGATTCGAAAACGCACCGCCCATGATGAGCCCGCAAGGCATTCTGCCCTCAGCCAGGACAGTCATGGTCTGCGCCATCCACCATCCGGACGCCACCATCGAGCTGGACGGTGAAACCAGCGCTCATGTCTGCGACAGCTATGGTGTCCAGATCGCTATGAATGACAAGCTGGACCACATTTCGTTCACATTGGCATGCTTTCTGGAGGATATGGGCTACCGCAGTGTCCCGATCGTGTCCAGCAACATCTGGCGCTACAAAGAGTACAAAGACCTGAAAGCAGTTTTTGCACCAGATATTTCGCATATTTATGCCGCTGTTACGGCAGGCCTGACTGAACTGGGTTGGAACGGCCTGTCCTTGTCGCCAGAATATGGCCCGCGCAACCGGTTTGTCAGCATCATAACTGACGCGGTCATTGAACCGACCCCTCTGTATAAGGGAAAGGCACTCTGCGACATGTGCGGCGCCTGCATCCGGCACTGCCCGACCGAAGCCTTCACTAAGGAAGTAAATGGTGTCAACAATGTAAAAGTTGAAGACAAGGACAATCGCTTTGCCAACAAGAACCTGTGGCGCTGTGCCTGGTCTGAACATTTTGCCTTGGATCTGGATCAGGGCGTTCCGGATGTCGTGAATGAAGAAGTCATCCTGAATACAGTAGAAAAACAAGGCCGACGCAGCGGAACCCTGGGCACCTGTCTCAAGGTCTGCATTCCGCCGGATATGCGGATCGAAAAGCCGGACTATACAGCTTTTACAACCCGCAGAAACCAGTTCATGCCGACCGGTTTGCCGCTTCCGCGCAAAGTGATCGACCAGGCGATCCTGACAGCTTCTGATTATGCCGCTGATCGGGTGATCGTTCTGTCCAAGGAAACAGCTGAGGCAAAGGGCATTGACTTATCCAATCTGCTGCCGGATGCCCGCGGCGTCATGATCGTCGGCCTGAAATGGCGACTGGATGGATACACCGGCATTGATGACAAAGACCGCCAGCAGGCGGTCGGCAGCATTCGCGAAGAAGCGCAGCGCGCCATGGTTTTTGCAACGCTGGACATGGCCAGGATCTTCGATACATTGGGCATCTCCGTTATTTCACAGTCCAGAAAGATGCAGGACATCATTCGCAGCAACGACCTGTTCGGTCCGCTGCCTGAAGGTTGCGGCATCAGCTACTCGTCGGTTGTCGTGAACTGCGATCTGCCTGATCTGGATGTCGTGCTGCGCGGCAGTTACAACCGCAAACTGACCGGTGCCCAGGCAGTCAAGGCTTTAGCCCTGTCGAGCGGCGCAAATCTGGTCGGTATCTCAGATACAAACCGGATCGATTCCGTGGTCGACCAGCTGAGCGGTTATGCAGCAGACCAGATGATTTTGGATGCCGAAGATCAAAACGACTTGTTCATGCCGTATGATCCAAAGGTTATGCCGCGTAAACTGAAACTATATAAGCCGCAAGACTATCTGCCTGAAGGGAAAAGCGTACTCGTACTTGGACTGCGCTATCCGGAAGCCGCGTTGGAACGTGCCGGCAAACCACCGGCTGAAGCGGTTGGGCCTTATGTTTTCGTCCAGTACCAGGTTCACCGCGAGTTGACCATGATGGCGATCAAAGTTGTCAAGACTTTGCAGGAGAATGGCTACAAGGCCGTTCTGACACATGACCTGACCAATCTCGGTACCGAAACGGGCAGTCCCCGCGGTTTACACACGGCGCCAATAAACAACGCGGTCGAAGCGGTTTGCGCCGGTCTTGGTCAGTTGACCTGGAATCGCGCCGCTTATACGGAGGCGTATGGTATCAACCAGGGATTCATTGCCATCGTCACCGATATGTCACTTGCAGCTGATCCGGTTGAAAAGGCCAATATCCAGGTCACCTGCGCCGATTGCGGCCGTTGCATAACGGCATGCCCCGTCTCAGCGCTTATCCCTGAAGATCAGCTATCCATCCAAATCGGCCAGGAGGCGTATGATTTCATAGCACTGGATACCAACCGGTGCCGCTGGGCCACACGCTATGCCCTGACCAACCAGGACGGCTTTGCCCACAATGGTTCAACTCTGGATCTGATGCCGCCGGCCGCCCTCAATGAAGAGACCCTGGCAGAAGGTCTGCGCAAGCGCGATCCGATCAACAAGTTCAGGCCAACCATTGTACAGAGCTGCCGGGTCGTCTGCCCGCTGCAGAAAAACCTGGAAGTATAACCACAGCCATTGAGCATAACACCGATAAACCCCGACCGTTATAAAAACGGCCGGGGTTTCTTCATGAGGGAAATTTATTCACCTTGAGGTGGGGAAAGAGCACCTTAGCGGCTGGACTTCAGATCAAAAGATTGAATACAGGATAAACAGGGTTGCCGACAGTGAGGCGATCAGTGAAACAACCGTGATCTGAGTGTTCAACGACGGTCCTGCCGTGTCTTTAAACGGATCGCCAACCGTGTCGCCGATGACAGCTGCTTTGTGTGCATCAGAGCCTTTACCGCCGTAATGGCCTGCCTCGACGTGCTTCTTGGCATTGTCCCACAAGCCGCCGGCATTGGACATGAGCAGGGCGAGCAGCAGGCCGGACACGATATTACCGGCAAGAAAGCCGCCGATCGCTGTTACGCCGCCGATAAAGCCGATCGCCAGTGTAACGATGACTGCCATCAATCCGGCAGGGAT
>JAWSUP010000109.1:0-11250 GCA_033549405.1 Bacillota bacterium
GACGGATTCTCTGAGGATCACCAATAACAGCATCAAAATACCGGATCTCAATCGACTCTGAAGAGCCGTTCAGGCAATCGTAATCGACCTTGACCGCGTACTGTCCAGATTGATGAAATATCAGGTCTGCATCCCTGGCGGTCCGATGAGACCGGGCACAGGCACACAGATAAATTGCTTCCAGTATATTTGTCTTACCTTGGGCATTATCACCGTAAATAACGTTGATACCCGGTCCTGCCAGAATTTCTTGAACCTCATAATTGCGAAACTGGTTCAGTTTTATTTTATTCACAATCATGCGGCTATTGTATCCCTGTCAACCATTTTCCGTTCAACGCCGCAACGGTAATACCAGGTAGGCGAATTCGTCGCTGTCCATCGGTTTGAGGACACAGGGCCCCATTGTCCCGTTAAAGACGATCGAAATCTCGTCCTCTTCGATCACCTTCAGGGCATCAATAAAATACCTGGGATTAAAGTCAATGTCGATTTTGCTTCCGCTCGTCGTTATGGCGATCTCTTCACGGAGGGTCCCTATCTCTGTGTTGGCACTGATGATCAGGGTATCGTCATCCGAGATTGTCAGGCGAACCGGATAACGTTTGTCATCTGTTGTGATAATCAGCGAAGCCCTTTCAATGGCGTCGAGTAGAGCCGCCGGGGCGACCGTGACAGTGGTTTCAGCAGTCTGGGGTACAATTCCTTTGTAATTCATGTACTCGCCCTGAATCAGACGTGAGACGATCTTGACTGTGCCTGTGTCAAACAGGATATTGTTGTTAGATGGATAGATGTCAACCAGTTCTTTTGTTGTACTCAGAATCCGGCCGACTTCGTGGAGAACTTTACCTGGAATGATAAATTTCAGTGATCCGACCGCTTCTTCTAACTCATTTTTTCTCATGGCAAGCCTGAAACCGTCAATCGCAACCATCTCGACAGATTTGCCTTCTGCCTGAAAGAAGCTGCCGTTTAGGATCGGCCTCGTCTCATCGGTGCTGACTGCAAAAATAGTCTGATGTATCATATCGCGCAGCATCTGTTGCGGCAGCGCAACTTTTTTAGCCTGCTCCACCAGCGGTATTTTTGGATAATCTTCTGCCCGCAGGCATTTGATGCTGAAATGAGAACTGCCGCTTTCAATCTGGATATTCTGAGCCGAAGTTGTCTCGATACTGACCAGATCATCAGGCAGTTTTCTGATAATATCTCCAAACATGCGTGAAGTGACGACGAGACTGCCCTTTTCCGGTACATCGGCCTCCATCTGACACTCAATGCCTATTTCCATATCGTAACCGGTCAGTTTGACCCCTTCGTCTGCCTCTATCAGAATACCATCCAGGATGGCCATGGTCGTTCTTGAAGATATCGCTTTCTGTACGATGGCGATCGATTCGATAAGCCGGTCTCTCGAACAGATGACTTTCATGCGGGCATCCTCCTCATTTCAGCTTGTTGTCTCTTATTTATTATATTTTATCACTTTTCTTCTTATAGCGTGTGTATAAGTTGATAAGTGCCGTTTTCCTAGTGCTGCAGGTCGTTGGGACTTCTCGTCGTTGTTGATAACCTGGTGGCATAAAGTGTTTTTCTGTGGACAAACAGGGGGTTGCATTTTATCCACAATCTGTACACTCAGAAGTTATCCACTTATCCACATTGTGGTGTGGATAAAGAACGACTGTTTTATTTTATTCCGCGATCCGTTTCTTGATTTCTTCCATATCGCGGACAATTTTGCCCTGGCGGCTGATTTCATCGGTTATTTTATTGCAGGCATGCATAACCGTTGTATGGTCACGATTGCCGAATTCGTTGCCGATCTGCGGCAAGGACATATTGAGAAGAACCCGGCACAGGTACATGGCCAGCTGTCGCGGATTAGAGATGTCCTTGTTGCGCCGGTTTGACTTGAGTTCTTCAACCGTGATGTTGTAATAGCGGGCTACAACATCCGCGATGACCGCCGAACTGACTTTCTTGCCGGCTATGGGCTGGATGATGTCCTTTAAGGCTTCGCGAGCCACCTCGAGCGTGATGGTTCCGGCCAGAAGAGAGTAACATAGAACAGTATTGAAGGCACCTTCCAGTTCCCGGATGTTGGAAGCAACATTGGTTGCTATGTAGTCAAAAACATCATCCGGGATGGAGGCATGGTTGATTTGGGCACGTCTTTTCAATATAGCGACGCGCGTCTCATAATCCGGCGGCTGGATATCGACCGTGAGACCGCAGGAAAAGCGCGTTCTCAAACGTTCTTCCAGTGAAATCAGGCTTTGCGGCGGTTTATCGCAGGTCATGACGATGTTTTTGCCGGTTTCGTATAAGGTGTTGAAGGTATGGAAAAACTCGATCTGCATCTGCTCTTTGCCTTCGATGAACTGGATATCGTCGATCAGGAGCATATCTGTGTTGCGATACTTGTTGCGAAAGTCGTCGTATTTATTTTCCTTGATTGCGAAAATGAACTCGTTGACGAACTGCTCGCACTGCACATAAAGGATTTTTTTGTCCGGATATTTCGCCACGACATAATTGCCGATGGCATGCATCAGGTGAGTTTTGCCCAGTCCGGACCCGCCATAGAGAAAGAGCGGATTGAAATTGCGCCCGCCCTGTTTTTCGGCAACGGCGACACAGGCGGCATGGGCGAAGCGGTTGCCGCTGCCGACGACGAAGGCTTCGAAGGTGTATTGCTGGTTCAGGCGGCTGTGATTGATGGCGTTGTAACCGTTGTTGTCTTCCAACTGTCCTGAATCCTGTTCGCGTACCGAAGGAACAGATGGCCTGCCGACAACGATTTTGATTTCGAGATTCCTGTTGCTGGCCACTTTCAGTGTATTGCGGATCAAAGGGACATACTGGTCGACAAAGGTCTTGTGGAAATCATTGGGCACAGACAACATGAAGACACCCTGGCCAATTGACAATGGTTCCATTGGCTTGATCCAGGTATTCAGGCAGATCTCTGACAATTCACCTTCCAGTAAATCCAAAGCGCGCTGCCAGATTCTGCTGATCTCCTGTTGTTCCATGCCGACACCAACCAATCCTGAAGTATTACTATCTTATCAGATTATGCACAGATAGAAAAGGCTCTGAGTGGTATGATATACTTGTAAAATACCGATCAGAAAGGGGCGTTGCTGGTGGATTATGTTTTCTTTGGCTTCAGTTCCCTGTGCCTGGGCTTCTTTATCTTACTGCTTTTTCACCTTTCTGAAAAGACAGACAGGCCACCGCGGATCTGGCAGCTTCTGGTTGCTATTGTTGCCGTCTTCTTCTACTATTACTTGGAGATAACAGTCTTTCGCGACCAGTTGGTCTTGTATTATCTGTTTAACAGCCTGCCTCAAATACTTCTTCTTTTACTCCTGGTGATCACGCTGCTGCGGCGTAAAAAAGTGCGACGGTAGTAACGTTTGATTTTGTATTATTAATATGTCGGAGGTGACATGATAAAGCGAGATCTTGAAAAAATATTACTGTTTGATTTAGGCAACATCCTGGTTCGCCTTAATTCGGTAAACGAAATCTGGACCGGTACCGATCCCAGTCTGCCTCGCGATTTGCCGGAGCTCGATCAGCTCTGGTCACGCAGCCAGGCTGTCGTTGATTATGAAACGGGGCGCATCCGATCGCTGCCAGCCTTCTATACTGCAGTGGGTAAAGAAGTACCGATCGCGGTAAGCGAAGATGAATTTTATCGCATATTCAATCAGGCCATCGGGGATACCTTTCCGGAAACACATGCGATGCTCGCGCTCTTGCAAGATAGGTATCGCCTGTTTCTCCTGTCCAACACGAGTCGTGAGCACTGGGCCATCTGCCGCGACGCGCTGCATCTGGATGGTTATTTCACAAAGACCTTTCTCTCATATGATATGGGTATCATGAAGCCGGATCCTGCTTCTTACCAGATCGCTATTGATGGAATTGGTGTCGATCCGGAAAACATATGGTATTACGATGATCGCGCAGAAAATGTATATGGTGCTATAAATAAGGGAATAAACGCGCATATCAGCTTCGGAGGAATAACTTTAATCAATGATTTGCGGAAACATGGTTTTATTGGATCGGATGAGTTGTGCAGCTGATATCAGATGATTTTTGCTGTGGCGCATCAAACTGAGCAGTTGTTTCCGACAGAAAGGTTATGGGAATGAACGATAAATACAGCGAGTTAAACAACCCGGAAAAATGGTATGACATGGCAGACATGAAAACGCTGCGGGGCTGGTTTGGGCAGACGCGTAAGTGCCCGGCCTGTGGCCGCATGCATGGTCTGCATACGCGCATGATGGAACAGACACCGGATATGGCGCTTCATATTGGCCAATACCTGGCTGTACTCGGGCTCAAAGGCCGCTGCCTTGTTGTCATGGATGAGAACACAAAAGCAGCTGCAGGCGATGCCCTGATGGAAGGTCTGGGTGCATATCGACCGACCTCTATTGTTTATACGCGTCCGGACCTGCATGCCGATGAACAAGCCCTTGGATCGCTCCTGACAGCCATATCCGGCCGACCGGACTTTCTGGTATCTTGTGGCAGCGGCACTTTGACGGACATCACAAGATATAACAGTTTTATGACTGGCATACCCTTTGTTGCTTATGCGACAGCCGCTTCAGTGGACGGCTTTGCCTCTGGTTCGGCACCCCTTCTGGTCAAGGGGTTCAAGGCGACTTACCCGGCCGCTGCTCCGGAAGGTATCTTCTATGATCCGCTGGTCCTGGCCAGGGCGCCACAGCAAATGACTGCAGCCGGGTTTGGCGATGTGCTGGCCAAGGTGCTGGCGATACTGGATTGGCGTCTTGCGTATGCAGCGGAGGATGAGGATTATTGTCCCCTGATCGCTGCATTGGTCGATCGTGCGGTCCAGGACTGTCTCAATCTCGCCGATGACCTGGCCATACGCACAGGTGACTCAACTGCAAATGATGCGGCAGCAAAGCCGGAGCCTGTGCAGGACAAGGCTCAGGACAAAGCCATAAAGAGCAAAGGTGAGGCCTGCAGCCGTCTGATGGAAACACTTGCACTGACCGGCATGGCCATGCAGATGATGGGCAATACCCGTCCGGCTTCCGGGGCAGAACACCACATCTCGCATCTTCTTGAGATGCGGGATATCCAAAAGCATCACCAGGGCAGCCTGCACGGCGACAAGGTCGGCATCGGCACCCTGATCGGCATGTATATGTACCTTCGTCTGTTCGAGGGCGGTAAGATGCCAGAACAGCGACCGACAATGGATCCGGTCACCTGGGAGGCGGAGGTGCGTCGCGTCTATGGGCCGCTGGCCGAACACGCTCTTGCCATCAACCCTTCAGAGCCACCCAGAGGCAAGGAATGGGATGAGCAGAAAAAGCAGCTGGAAATTGCCATGAATGCCTATGGCTTTGCCACTGTTGATCGGTTCAAGACGTTGTTGCCGGTTGCCCGGGACAAAATCCTTGCCATGGGCGGCCCGGTAAGGCCGGAACAGCTTGGCTATTCGGTTCAGGATGCCTATGACGCCATCGCATTTGGCAAGGAAGTGCGGCCAAAATTCACAACGCTGCGTCTGGCCGAACGATATGGCTGGATCTACGATCTGGCTGAAGAAATTTCTCAGGGCCTGCCCAAAGGCACTCTTTACTGACCATTAAGAAAGATGCGTGAATGAAATGAAACTGGTATTAATCCGACATGGCGAAAGCACCTGGAACCGGGAAAACCGCTTTACTGGCTGGACAGATGTCGACCTGACGGATAAAGGCCACATAGAAGCCATTGAAGCGGGTAAGTCGCTTTTGGATGCCGGCCTGACTTTCGATGTAGCTTACACATCTGTGCTGAAGCGAGCCATCTGGACATTGTGGCATGTCCTGGATGAGCTGGATCTGATGTGGCTGCCGGTAAACAAATCCTGGCGGCTGAATGAACGCCATTATGGCGCATTGCAAGGCTTGAACAAAGCAGAAACAGCAGCGCGGCACGGTGAAGAGCAAGTCAGGATCTGGCGGCGAAGTTATGCAATCGCTCCGCCGATGCTGACAACCAGCGATGAACGCTGGCCTGGTTTTGACCCGCGCTATAATGGCCTGACGCCCGAGCAGTTACCCCTGTCAGAATCGCTCAAGGACACGGTCAGCCGCTTCTTGCCCTATTGGCAACAGGTCATCGCTCCGGAGATCGCCCGCGGCCGCAAGGTCTTGATTGTGGCCCACGGTAACAGCCTGCGGGCTCTCATCAAGCATTTGGATGGGCTGAGCGAGGAGGATGTACTGGATTTGAACATACCGACCGGCATCCCGCTGGTGTATGAACTGGACGCCCGATTGCAGCCGCAATCGCATTATTACCTGGTTGATCCGGCGGTTCTGGCGGAAGCCCTCCAGACGGTTGCTGACCAGGGGAAAGTGACGGGAGAGAAATAGTACAGATATCGAGGCAGAACGATATCCGCAGGAGGATTCGTGCCCCTAAAAAAATATAGTCTTATCATTATGCTTATAATTGTCTTGGTGGGCGGAGCAGTATGGGTTAACCAACAAGATTCTATTTTCACGATTCAGCCACAAGAAACGGATGGTGCTGGATCCGGCGTTGGCGTGCCTTCTTCATTGAATGTGTCATCAGCGACACCCAGACCGACGGCAGCGCCGACTGCGACGCCCAGACCGACAGCAACGCCAACAGTGACGCCCAGACCGACAGCAGCGCCAACAGTGACACCCAGACCGACGGCGGTTCCAAGCGTGACACCCAAACCGACGGCAACGCCAACCGTGACGCCCAGACCGACGGCAACGCCGACAGTGACGTTCAGGCCGACGGCAACACCAACGGTAACGCCCAAGCCGACAGCGGTTCCAACCGCGACGCCCAAACCGACAGCAACGCCGACAGTGACGCCCAGACCGACGGCAACACCATCGGTAACGCCCAAGCCGACAGCGGTTCCAACCGCGACGCCCAAACCGACGGCAACGCCGAAGCCGACAGCAATACCGACAACGGCGCCTGGCGACCTGACTGAGGCTCAGTGGATTGCTGAAGTCTTCCGGCTGACCAACCTGGAACGCCAAGAGGAAGGTCTTCCTTCTTTTAAGCAGCCCTCCGCGGCGCTGCTGCAGGCGGCTGCCATCAGAGCTGAAGAATGTGCGACTTCATTCAGCCATACCCGACCAGACGGAACAGAATGGCACACAGCCCTTGATGGCATCAGCTACCGGACAGCCGGCGAAAACATCGCCTGGGGGACAACAGGATACCTGACACCGCAGATGGTAGTTGATATGTGGATGAATTCACCGGGGCACCGGGCCAATATCCTCAAAGCAGATTTTACGACTCTTGGTGTCGGCTTTTTCCGGTCTTCTGCAAAAAAGGGCGACTTTCTGTCTCAGCTCTTTATCGGATGATCGTTGTTGTTGGTCAGTAGAGCGGTTATGAAATCTGAAGATAAACATGCCAAAGAAAAAGGTATAATAACGTAAAACAGCCACCCGTTTGTCCGAGTGGCTGTTCTTTTCGTTTGATTATGACCTTTTTCGATTTCTGATTGATGACTCCGGAGTAAGGACTGATCGTGTCATCTATTTGTCTCAGGGCAAGGATTTTTTAGGCCTTTATTTTGCAGCTTTTGAGCCATAGGAACCGTCTGTGTCGAAATGAACGGCCGTGGTGTTCTTGAGCCTTGAGGATTCGCGGCGCTTGTTTAACTCGTCGAGGAACAGGTCCTCGTCGAGCGGAAGATCAACCGGTTTGCCTTGCCAGCTGGAGAGGTGCATGGCATTGGACAGGATCAGGCCGTTGATACCTTCCTGGCCGGCAGCGATCAGCTGGCCGCCATTGAGGATCGCATCAACAAAAGCGCGCAGGACGCCAACATGCTGCAGGTTCTCGCCTTCCAATTCGACCTCGGTGATCGTCATCTCAGGTTTGCCGAAACCATTTGGCGATGTCTTGCAGAATTCCCGCTCATTCTGGGCGAGTTTGTACTGGTACAGTTTGTCGTTTTCACAGACCAGTTTGCCCCACTCCAGCGTAATTTCGAAGCGGTTCGTTCCGGGCGCGTCGGCCGTGCTGGTGATGAAAACACCTGTGGCGCCGTTGGGATACTCTACATAAGCGGTAACATCGTCTTCAACTTCAATATCGTGCCATTTACCATTGTGGCAAAAAGCCTGGACTTTTGCGGGCATGCCGCAGATCCACTGCCACAGGTCCAGATTGTGAGGGCACTGATTGAGCAGTACGCCGCCGCCCTCGCCGGCCCAGGTCGCACGCCAGTTGCCGGAATCGTAATAGGCCTGTGTCCGATACCAGTTGGTGATGATCCAGTTGGTTCTCTTGATGGCGCCCATGGAGCCGCTTTTAACGATCTCATGCATCTTGCGGTAAACAGGATTGGTGCGCTGGTTGAACATCATGCCAAAGACGACATCCGATCGCTCGGCATATTCGTTCATTTTGCGGACCTGCCGGGTATAAACGCCTGCAGGCTTTTCGCACATGACATGCATTTTCTGCTTCATGGCAGCAACGGCCAGCGACGGATGCTCGTAATGCGGTACGGCAATGAGTACCGCATCACAGGTTCCGCTCTGCATGAGTTCTTCGGCTGTCGCATAAAGTGCAATGTCCTTGGGGAGATTCTCACGCGCCCAGTCCAGACGTGTGCCATCGATATCGGCGATGGCTGTAAGTGCGATGCCCGGGATCTTGCCGTCAAGGATATTTTTGGTATGCCCCGTACCCATGTTGCCCAGGCCGATGATGCCCAGTTTTACTTGATTGGTCATAGCGTTCCTCCATAAAATAGTGTCGATGCCTTATCAATAGCCGGCTTTGGCAAGGAAGTCATGGCTGCTTTTCAGGGCGGCGAACGGACTGCCTTCACAGGTATCCTGTTCGACCAGCATGTATTTGGTTCCGGCTTTTTCAAATGCTGCGAAAATGGCCGGCCAGTTGAGGTTGCCTTCGCCGATCGGCGCCATTTTGCGTTCACGCCCGCTGATCGACATATCCTTGAGATGAATCGTCGGAAGACGGCCACTCAGCTTTTCAATCCACTGGCAGATATCGGCGCCGCCAGCTTGAACCCAGAAAGTATCAAGCGTGAAACCCATTTCCTCGGCGGTGAATTGTTCCATGAGGTGTTCGAGCATGTTCTTTCCGTCGATTTTTGCGAATTCGAAGTCGTGGTTGTGATACATAAACAGCTTGCCGGCTGCAGCTATTTTCTTGGCCGGTTCACGGTAATCTTCGCCGAAACACTCGATCCAGTCCAGCATGCGGTATTTCTCCGGCATTGAACCGATGCCGATGTAGTCACAGCCCAGGATGTCGTGCTCTTTGATGACAGCATCTGTGTCAAAAAGTATACGATCAGCATTGGTGTGGGTGAGGACGACCTTTAAACCATTTTCATCGCAGATCTCCCGCAGTCGTTCAGGGGCAATTTTGCCAATCCCTGAGATCTGAACAATCTTGTAACCGATTTCGGCTATCCGCTTCATGGAGCGTTCAATGTCTTTTTCTGTCTGAATGTACTGGCGGATTGTGTATAGTTGAGCACCGCTAATCATGGTCAATCCCTCTTTCCTGCATGTGTGTTCCAAATCGCTGTTCAGCGCAACTGATATTGGATCAGCTGCCTGAAGGAGTGGACATAAGCATTTACATTATATCATTAGCCGGCCCGGTTTTGATTGCAAAAAGAAGACAACCGGTTTGTAGATCTTGCCGTGTGGCAATGGGTGATCCTGCGCATGAACGCCCGGAGGATTAACGCGTTTTATCTATCCAGATTGGCGTACACCAGGCAAAGGGTCCTTCTGCCCTGGCAAAATTGTGGGGATATCGCGTTTTGTCATCGCTAAAGAAAACCTGCCTGTAATCCACAACATCTTCTGGCGCATTGAAAGAGGGATCCCCAATAAGCTTAACGGTTACATAATAGGCGTGTGCTCCCGGTTCGACTTGCTGGTCGTCAAAGGATACCGCCAGCTGAGTAGACTGGCCCGTAAAGCGTTTGATCTCATCGCCGTCTCGTATGAGGGAAACATAGTCGATACTGGAATCTGCCAAAACGGTCAGATGTATCGGTATATCCCCCTGAACGGATCCTGCCTGGCCGATAAACAGACCGGCCACACGCAGATCAATAACCGTCCGGTTGCCCTGTGTGGCGATGACGCGATGGCTGCGGTAAGCATCAAAAATCGCTTCAGGGGTCAATTCCCGGGCATATATGCCCGTCAGTGCGCCACCCAGACCAGGTACGGCACGATGCGTGTCGCTCGACCCTATGAAACTGAAGCGGTCTCCCCGCTGCAACCTTTTATCGATAAAGTCTGACTCTTCTTTGCAGACGCGCCAGGATGAACAAACCTCGACATGCCTGTCGATGACGCTTTTTCCGAGTTCCCATGTCGTGTGGTGAGCAACAGGCATTGCACCGGATGCCTCCAGCAACTGCATCAGGCCTTCAATAGTATTTGAGGCTGCGTCTGTACGTTTGTAAAGGTGGCCGTTGCCCCTGGGATACAGAACATACCGGTGATTGAAATCTGGAGTGAGTTGACGATCGTGATAGGTGTACTCGTAACCCGGGAAAAGGACAAACGCGCCTTCGCAGGTGTATTTGTCCGCCAGGGCGAGGTGTATCTGCCATTTTAGCGTTGTCAGGCCGAAAAAGGGATAAAAATCATTGTCCACGATCGCCATAATGTCAAGGCCGGCAACTGAGCGGCCAAAATTAATGATTTCATCCGGCTCGCCTTCTGCATCCGGGCTGAAAACAGAATGGGTATGCGTATCAGCCCAGTACAGTTTGTATGGTGTGTCGTTTACCTGCGTTTCATATCTTTTGCGCTTGAGTGCCTGATGGTGGTAAGGTTGCCACCGCGACCAGTGTTGATCAGAAACTGTGAAGGGGATGCCCTGCTCAATCCGGACTTGTTCGCACCTGAAAACAGGACCGGTCTGGTCTTGATCCAGCCGGAGATAAACCAGCGGGATGTCGCTTTCGGGTATATTGCGGGGTACTGAGTAGTTGGTTCCGGCCAGATGAATCATTGTCGGCGTTCCCCAGCTGTCACCCGTTAACTTTCTGGCCATCAGTTTCCCTAGGGATGGTCCTCCCGGGATCTGTGAGAGGCCGGTCGCTTGTTGCAAAACCGGTTCAAACATTATTTCCCAGACTTGATAAACTGCGCCATGTGCACTGACGACAGGCTGTGGACGCCG
>JAWSUP010000110.1:0-11165 GCA_033549405.1 Bacillota bacterium
CACCTGCTTCCAGTTGGGCTTCGGCAAAAACCCGGGTGATCGCGGCAAACTGCCCGATGAATGCCCGGATTTTCGGCGGATCCAGCAGTGTGTCCATCAGGAAATGCTCCATGCCGCATAAATGCAGACCCAATGTCCAGGGCCCGAAAACCTTGCCAAGAACAAGGGCGGTATCGCCGAATCGGCGTTTCAGCAGGCGGATAGTCGCCAGCATGGCCGCAATCGGGGAGCGGTCCAGAAAATCACCGGGCACGATGAATTCGTCCGGCTCCCGGCACAGCGGTTTTTTGATCGACGGCATCGTATATGTGCCACCCCAGTCAACCACGGCACCCAAAGCCGCACCTTCCAGCACGACGCTGAAATAGGGCATGACACTGTCAAATCCCAGGTGTTCGTGGGGCCAGGCGGCAAGCGCGGCAGCTTTGTCGCTGTCCATATGAGCCTGCTGAAAGGGAAAGCCAAGCCGGGCACAGCTTTCGGCCGTCGCATTGGATACGGGGGCAATCAGCGCCGGCCGGTCGGTTGTTTCATGGTTCAGAATGGCCTGCACTCTTTCGCGCGCGTTCATTCAGATCCCCTTAGCACTTGTGCAGGAACCAGCTTCCTTGCATTGCCTGAGTAAATCTTTTCCCGAACGGGCAACGGCAGGTTCAGGCTGTCGATGAATTCCTGGTGCCGGTTGTCAAAGTAATCGCGCCCATAGAGTATCCTGTCCTGGTATGTCAGGATAAACTGACGGCCAAAAGCCGGGTCACGACTGATGCCATTATGGCCTGAACCGGCGGAGATATCACAGTACAGATTGGGGTATGTTTCGAGCAGTTCAGGCAGACGGCCGCCCGGCAGGACTGGTCCGTCCGGATACGCCTCTGTCAGGTGGCGATCGTCTCCAGATATATGGGCCCAGAAACCAGGCGCGTGTCCCAGGAAGATTGTATCCGGACACAACGACAGCGTTCGGGCCAGTGATTCGATGCCGCCGCTGTACCACCAGTTTGGCCGGATGGACGTGTCATTGGCCGGCAGCTCGTAATCCAGATGAAGAACCACCGGGATGCCCTGTTCCCCACAGAAACGGTAGAGACTGACAGCATCCGGGTTATCAAGCATCATGCGCAGCTTCAGCTCACCGAAAATGCGCACATCCTGCATCTGCACTGCCTGCCGGAACCGTTCCAGCGCACCCGGGCGGCGCGGGTCCGGTGCATAACCGAGGATGAAGCGGTCCGGGGCCTGTTCCTTGAAGGCCAGGCAGTGGCGGAAAGCGATCGGCCCGTCCGGTCCGCTGTCCGGCAAGATGGGGCGATAGATCGGATCGTATTCATCCGGAGGTGCCTCCCAGGATAGCAGCCAGGTTTGGATGATGCCATATTGATCCATGTTGGCGAGGAATTTATCCAGTGTATAACCGTACCATCCCGGATGGTTGTGCGCATCAATGATCACGAGCTTCACTCCCTTTTTGCCTGGTAATATGTAGCCACTTTGCGGATGGCGCTGATCACTTCGGCGAGATCTTGTTCGGTGTAGAATTCGCTGACCGGCAGCCGCACGGCTGTGGCCAGAATCTGCTCGGCTGTGGGGCACAGACCGGAATCATAATGGATCTCACGGTTATAGTATGGGCTGTCGAACGGGCTGTGCGTACCCGGATAGGCGGACAGATTGCGAAACAGCGGGTACTCATAGACACAACAGGGGATGTAGCCCGCATCGCAGGGCACACCCTCAGCCCGCAGGGCAGCACAAAAACCGTCGCGCGTGACGCCGGCTTCCTGCGCATCGATGCGCAGCATGTAAAACCAGTAACTGGACCGGCTGCCAGGCAGAACGCGCGGAGGATAAAGTCCAGTCAGGTCACCGATACCTCTGGTCAGCGCGTCACCATACCAGTTGCGCCTTTTGCAAATCATGTAAAGCCTGTCGAGCTGGGCGACACCGACCGCTCCGGTCAGTTCGTTCATGCGATAGTTGGGCGCCAGCGAGGCGATGTCCCGTGCGGTATCCGGCAGATGAGGGAAGCGGTTGTAATTCTTGTCGGCAAAGCGGAAAGCCCGTTCATACAGCGACTTGTCCCGCATGAGCAGCATGCCGCCGTCCCCGGCGGAGATGTGCTTGAAATCATTGAGGCTGTAACAGCCGATGTCGCCAATGGTGCCAGCCAGCCGCTCTTTATAGAAACAGTGATAACTCTGGGCACAGTCTTCGATGACCTTGATGCCATGCCTTTGCGCCAGATCCATAATCGGGTCCATGTCGGCGGCGTTGCCGGCCAGGTGAACGACCAGAATCGCCTTTGTCTTATCCGTGATGCGTGCCGCGATGGATGCCGCTGTCATGTTGTAGGTGTGCGGGTCGAGATCGGCAAAGATCGGGATGGCGTTCTGGTATAGGATGCCGATCACCGAGCCCATATCCGTGATTGGCGCCGTGATAACCTCATCGCCTTCCGTTATCCCCAATGCGCCAAGCGCGACATGAATGGCGGCCGTACCAGAGGATGCTGCCACGCAATACGGACTGCCATAGAGCGCGGCAAATTTCTCTGTAAAGGTTTTGACCTTGGTGCCCTTCCAGTAGAAAAGCGTCTGTTGGGCCAGCGCTTCCCGCAACTGCTGCAGTTCAGGTTCACCGAAACGTTCACCGGTACCAAAGGGCACGGTCTTGGCTTTGGGACCGCCCAGAAGAGCCAGTTTTTCCATCAGCCTTTCCCTCCGTTTTTGTTGCAGCTGATCATGGCATCGGCTGCTGTTTGTCAACCTCTGTCATCCAGTATAAACCAATTACTGGCCTGTGTCTTTGTGCAAAATTCGCCGTGTTTCTTGGTATAATAATGTCGATAACTGAACCTTAGTGAAAACAGTAGAACCAGTTATTTGGACATGCCATAAATTCATAACAGCCCCATAGAACTTCAGTTATCATCCGAGGTGTGCACGATGAACATCCTGATCATGACAGACCTGGAAGGCATCAGCGGCATTGATGCGATCGAACAGGTGCAAGATACGGCATCACCGTTCTATGGGGAGGTGCTTGAGCACCTGATGCAGGATGTCAATGCCGCAGTCGGTGCAGCGATCGATGCCGGCGTCGGGCAGGTTTATGTTGTGGACGGGCACGGCTCCGGACATAACTTTCTTCCGGGACTGCTTGACCCGCGGGCCAGACAACTGAGTCATCCTGACTGGCAGGATGTCATCACCAGACGTCAGGCATCTGCTTACCTGGAGATCGGCGCTCATGCCATGGCCGGTACAGTCGACGCCTTTATTGATCACACCCAGAATTCAACACGCTGGTCTGACTATCGCATCAATGGGCGCAGCAGCGGTGAGATCGCTCAAGGCGCAGCCTTTGCCGGAGCTTATGACATCCCGTTCATCATGGTCAGCGGCGATGCGGCAGCCTGCGCAGAGGCCGTTGCTTTTCTCGGCCCGGTCGCAACTGCTGTTGTGAAACAGGGTATGGGTCGCAATCAGGCCAGGTTGGTGGATGTGAACATCGCGCTGCAGCACATCCGTGAAGCGGTTCACACGGGAATCAGACGCAGACGGGACATTCATCCCTGGCAGCCGAAACTGCCGCTTGATCTGCAGCTGACCTTGACACGCACTGAGTATTGTGACGAACTGCTGGTGCGCTGTCCGCAACTGCACCGTCTCGATGAGCGTACAGTCTGTAAGCAGGTCGACAGGATCAGGCGCTATGAGGATCTGCTTTTTTAAAGACTGTCAGCGATAATCCCTGGCAGCCTGGTAAATGGCCAGGATATTTGCGACGGTCGTGTCACCTTGGAGGGCATGAGTCGGCGATACGATATACCCGTTATTCTGGCCAAGGATACTGATGACGCGCTGTGTTTCGCGATAGACTTCGTCCGGCGTCGCGTGGGGCAGCAATTCGACTTCATCGATAGCGCCATGAAACGAAAGCCGGTCACCAAACTGCACAAAGACATTCTCAGGTGTCATACCGGCTGCACCAACCTGGATCGGATCAAGAATATCCAGGCCCATCTCGACAAAATCCTGAATGACCGGAACAATAGCGCCGTCAGAGTGGTAGAACGTCTTCAGGCCCATGTCTTTGAAGGTACGGATCAGCCGGGTAGAATGCGGTTTGATGACCTGGCGCCAGACATCCGGATTGACCATCATGGCTTCTTGTCCGCCGATGTCACCGCCGGAGCCAATCACATCGATGCGCCCTTTGGCCTTGCCCAGAACGCGCATCGCCCGCCCGAGGTAGTACTGGCCGACTTTCGTGCAGATGGCGTCGGCTATCTCAGGTTCCAGGACCAGGTCCATGAAAAACTGCTCCATGCCTCTCATGTACCAGGGCGTCTCAAAAGTCCCGCCGGCAAAAAACAGGATCGCCCGCTCGTCTATCTGACAGACTGCATCGATCAGGCTGGGGACAGCATCATAATCCCACCAGTCCAGGTCAGGCCAACCGGGATAATTATAGACGTCAGCTGCGGACCGGCATTCAGCCAGGGGGTGGCCGGTGAATTCATAGTAAGTATTGAAAGGGTTTTCAGATTTCTTATTGTAGACGCCCCAGAAGTCGTAACCTTCCCCGCCAAGCGGTGGCGTGGACCGTTCCGGTGGCCCGATAAAGGGCAGGGAAATCCACCTCAAGTCAATATCCAGCGCGTCATAAACTGCCTGGGCCGACGATACCTGCAGATTCTTCTGCAAGGCTTGCATGACCTCCGGTGTACAGCGCATGCTGGTCGGCACCCGGTCAGTCTTTCTCCGTTCGGCTGCCGCTATTACACGCTCTCTGCTGTTCATATGTTTCTACCTCCCGCTTATTTGCTCGCATTCAATCCTACGCTTGCCAGCGATTTATCAACAGTGCTCTAGCAGCATTCAATGGTTTGCATATGCGCCATACTGCCTGATTGCATCCCGCATGGCCAGGACGTTTTCATGTTTGCAGTAATCAGTGATTGAGTTGGCGCTGGCAATGATATAGCCTCCGCCTTTGCCGATCCGCTCGATGCGCCGACGCACTTCATCGATCACTTCTTCTGGTGTACCCAGGGTCAGGGTATAGTGCAGGTCTATGTTGCCGTGCAGGCACAGCCGTTTGCCATATTGGTCTTTGACCGCCTCGATATCCATCGCGCCCGGCTCGATCGGATTGACGACATTCATGCCCAGAGACAGCAGGTCATCAAAAACAGGCATCAGGTTGCCGTCGCTGTGATAGATCCAAGGCAGGCTGACCTGTGCGGCAACCCGGCGCATCCTGGGCAAAAACAGCTCGCGGAACACCTGTGGAGAGAACATGGGGCCAGATTTATAAGCGATATCATCGGCGAACTTGACGAAATCAAAGTCCAGGTATCTTGTCTTGTACAGCAGTTCACAAGCCCAGTCAGCATAGCGGTCAAACAAGGTTTCTACCATTCCGGGATCATCAGCCAGCGCATAAGAAAAATTGTCCAGTCCCATGCTGTTGAGGATGCCGGCGGCGCCCATGCGGGTCACCAGGCCCAGCGCGTAACCGGTTTTGTGGTACTGATCGACAAACTGCGCCACTTCATCGATGTAGCGGCTGTCAAGCTCAGGAAAAACAGCCTTGTCAAGGTCGGCACGTGTCCTGATCAGCGGCTCTTTGATAAACTGGCTGCCCGAACCGGTCTGGATCTGATGAACAAAAAAGGGCGGGTACCGATTCAACAGCAGGGCATCAAAGCCCATCTCGGCGGCCAAGTCAGCCTGGTCGAAATCCTGTCGGCCCATGATCCTGCATTGCATCTCCTGGTCAACCGTATCGATAAATGGGACTCTGTCCGGAATTTTACAGTGCATGGCAGCCAGGACGCGTTCTCTGCTGTTCATCTTTCATTCTCCCCGAATCCGTCATGCCCTGTCGAGGCAGCGGAAAAATTCTTTCAACTTTCAAATCAGAAAACAAATCATATTTCTATACTCAACATCATACTTTTTGGTTTTGAATGAGTCAATTTATATTGCGATATTCTTTTGAATTGTTTTCGCAAACGAAATGTGGTATATTTTTGTTGGTCCTGTTTCGAGAAACTCAACCAGCTGATGCAGAAATGGACGGAGGCGCCATATGGCAGAAGAAGGATTGTGTATTGACAGGCGCAGACAGCAAATCATGGAGCAACTAAAAAGGGACGGACGTGTCCGAGTGACCGAACTGAGCCGCGCCATGGCGGTTTCTGAAGTCACGATTCGCCACGATCTGAAAGTGCTCGAACAGAACGGGATGCTGGAACGTGTGCCAGGCGGCGCCGTCGTCCAGGTGGTAAACCTGGCGCAGGGCTACTACCAACAGCGTAAAACAACCAATGCCAATGCCAAAAAGAACATTGCCTGTGCGGCAGCCAGGCTGATCCGTGACGGAGAGACTTTACTAATTAATTCCGGCACGACCACTCTTTTTAGCGCTGTCGAACTGAAGCAGCACCAACGACTCAACATTCTGACCAATTCCCTGGCAGTAGCCATGGAACTAGGTGATTATCCCAGCTTCCGGGTCATTCTACTGGGTGGCAAAATCAACACCCAGTATGCTTTTACTTACAGCAGTGACGCCCTGGCCCAGCTCAGCAAGTACAAAGCTGACAAGGCCATCCTCTCTGTTGACGGAATCGACTGCCGTCATGGTATCTCCACTTACCACGCCGAAGAGGCCGAGATTAACGTAGCCATGATTCACCGCTCACACCAGACGATCATCGTGGCGGACAGCAGCAAACTCGGGCGCGAAAGCTTCAATAATTTCAGCCGCTTGACCGGCATTGATTATCTTGTGACCAACCGCGACGCTGATGAGGATATCTTGCGCGCTATCCGATCCTGCGGTGTGGAGGTTGTCACGGCATGAACCGCTCACAACCCCAGGATGGTGATTCATGAACCACAAGCTCCTGATCGCAGATGACAGGACCATTATCCTCGATGGGCTGGCCAAACTGGTGGATTGGCCGTCGCTGGGCTTTGAGCTGGTCGGTTCCTGCAGGAATGGCCAGGAAGTCATCGACTATATCGATCGCCATAGCGTCGATGTCATTCTGACCGACATCAAGATGCCTGTCCTGTCGGGGCTTGACATTGCCCGGTACGTCTCTGAAAACCGCCTGCCCATCGTGGTCGTTCTGATCAGCGCTTTCAAAGATTTCCAGCTGGCCAGAGAAGCGATCCAGCACCAGGTGCGCTGGTATTTGCTCAAACCGACGAAGCTGCATGAGATCAAAGCGGTTTTCAGTGAGATCAAGCTGCAGCTGGATGAAGCCCAAAAACAAAATGCGGGCAGTGAGGACGACCTGGAGGACAGCGGTGTCGATGACATTCTGGAACGTCAGTTCCATATTGACCTTTACTGGGGTGCCCTGCGCGATGAAAAGGCCGTTAGCAGGCGGCTGGCAGAACTGTCGTTGCCGGAAACCCTGATGCAGGCTCCCGGATGCCTGTTCAGTATTCAGATGCGACCGGGCTCGGAACATGACGGCGGGGAAGTGGCCTTGCTTCAGCGCTATATGCAGGCTTATACTGAAACGCTGACTGATCAGGGAAAGGTCGCCGGCAAAATTCACCTGATCCATTTCACTGACCAGCGCATCCAATATATGGCGACTTTCGCACAGGAAACATCACCGGATGAGATAACCCGACTGCTTCAGGCACACATCCAGGTCAGAAACGATGAGCTTGAGAGCCTGTTCGGCGTCACCCTTCAGCTCGATCTGCAATCGTCGTACAGCAATATTGCCCAGTATCTGATGAACAGTGACAAACACCAGGCGAATCCGCAAATGAACCGGCAAGAAGATGACCCGTACCGGAATGATGCCCGGTCAGTTGATGCCTGCATCCAGCAGATTGCCCACTACTTGCAGGAAGAGAAAACGGATTTTGCCATCAACCTGATGCACCAGTTGCTCAGCCCCGTTTATATGCAGGCGCCGGGCCGTCTGCCGGTCTTTGCGGCCGGCTTTTTGTACCGCGTCTCCGAGCTGATTACACGTGCGGTGGGCGAGGCTGTGCAGGCGGCTGATGCGTTTTCAGACCAGCTGGTCATGCCGAACTGGGAAACCCTGAAGTCCACAGACCAGATCATGGCAGCCTGCAACCAGGCGTTGACCGATTTCTCCGGCCAGACAGGCCAGGTTATGGTGCAAAAACAGCATAAAGTGATCCAGGTCGCGACAGATTATATTGACGCACATATCGGTGAGTCGCTGTCGCTGGAAGAGATGGCCCGGATCGTCTACCTGAGTCCCGTGTATTTCAGCAAGCTGTTTAAAACGGAGACTGGCATCAACTTCTCCGATTATGTCAAAAAGGCCAGGGTCGGGCGAGCCATTGTGCTGATGCAGGAAATCCGTTATAAAATATACGATATCTGTGAACAGGTCGGTTATAAGAATATCCGCCACTTTTACAAAGTGTTCAAACAGGTGACCGGCATGACGCCGACAGAATACCGCAACAAGCATGTACATCCCGGGAGATAAAACGTGACCATCTTGCGCAACCTGAAACTGATCCGGCAGTATCGCTTCAACAGCATTCTGCTCAAGTATTTCGCCATTATATTGGTGTTTCTCCTGTTGCCGGTGCTGATCGTGTCGGTCTACAGCGTGAACACCTATAAAAAGCTGATTGAAAACGAAATGGAATACCTGAACAACAACACCATGAACCAGGTCAGGGAAACGATCGACGCAGTCTATATTGAAGCGGAAAAGTACATGTTTCAGCTCAGCAACAACCAGGACATCCAGGACTTTGTCAAAACAGACCAGGTCAGGTATGCAAATTTCACCGATATACAGAAGAGCCGCAACGTGATCCAGGCGATTACCATCACGTCCTTTATCAGCGATTACATCCATTCTGTTGTTGTTTACGCACCGGGCAGCGGTTATGTCTTCTCATCGAATCAGGGGGGCACCGAGATCGGCCAGTATGATGACAAGGACTGGCTGGGTGAACGAGCGGTCCTGGACCAGGCACCGCGCTATTTTGTCGCCCGGACCTTGCCCGTAAGCGGCGAACCGGTCATCTCTTCAGTCATGCGGGTTCCCTTCAGTCAGGATGTGCAGAATGGCTATATTGTTTTAAACATCAGCATCGACAAGATCGCGCAGCAGGCCGACCAACGCCACTCGCCGATCATAGACGACATTATCATTCGCGACAATGACCACATTCTCTACACATTGCAAAGCCGTGACCTGGAACCGGCTGAATGGCAGTCGCTGATCGATGTCGGCAAGAACAACCAAGTCGTCACGATAGGCCAGGAGAGCAAGTACCTCTATGTTGCCGACTCACAGGTCAGCAACTGGCAATACATCCTTTTGTACTCGACGACGCATTACCAGCAGCAGGTGGCGCGGATCGCTACCTTTTTTCTGATCCTGATGGCCATCAGCGTTGTCGGCGCCCTCCTGGTCTCCATGATCATTTCGGTCAAAGTCTATACGCCGATCCAGGGAATTCTCGATACAATCAAGGACCCCACTTCATCCGGCAAGGAAATGCAGTCCATCATGAAGACGCCGGAGATCGAGCAGATCGTCGGCAAAATAAACGCATCCAGCGACGAGATCAATAATCTGCAAGAAATGCTCGAACAGCGGCTTGCCCTGTTCAGGCAGGCCAAATCGGCCGCCCTGCAGGCTCAGATCAATCCGCACTTCATCTGCAATATTCTCGACTCGATCAACTGGCTGGCAATCGACCTGGCCCAGGGGGATAACAAGGTATCAAACATGCTGGTGATGCTGTCCGATTTTCTGCGCATCAGCCTTGATACAGACAACACGCTGATTCCGATCCAGGAAGAGATCAACCACGTCCAGATCTATATCGGCATGATGTCTGTCTGCAACGGCCGCCAGTATGATGTTGTCTGGCAGGTGGACGAAGAGGTCAGACGGCTGAAGACCATCCGGCTGCTGCTGCAGCCGATTGTCGAGAACGCCATCGAGCATGGCTTGATTGCCCACGACCAGGTCGGGCAGATCGTGATAACGGGAACACTGAATGACCAGTCGGTCGTCCTGTCTGTCCATGATAATGGTATCGGCATTCCTGAGACAGATATCAACCGCATGAACCAGGAGATGGAGCAGGGTTATGGGCGCGTTGCCGAAAGCATCGGCCTGCGCAACATCAACCAGCGCATCAAACTGCTGTATGGCGATGACTACGGTGTGACCCTGGAACCGGCCACGCAGTCCGGCGTGATTGTCAAGATCGTCATACCAAAAATTGATTAAGCAACACCAGGACCGGATGCGAGGGTTCAAGAGACTGTTATAGGGCAACAAAACAGTCAGATTGTGCCATTTCACCAAAATTTCCCATCAGATACAGTATTAATCAAGATGATGTCATGAGCATCATCTTTTTGTTTTGCTCATCGAGCCCCCGAATATATGGAACAGGAGGAAAAGACATGGCTTTCGCCCGAAGCATCAAAAACCGCTCCAGGTTCAGCCACTATATCAAAAACTACTGGTTACTGCATGTTTTTCTTATACCGGGCATGCTGCTGATCCTGATCTTCAATTACATTCCAATGGGCGGCATCATCATCGCCTTCAAGAACTACAGCATCTTCAAAGGTGTCCTGGCCAGCCCCTGGATTGGTTTTGCCAATTTCAGCTATCTTTTCAACTCACGTGACTTCTGGCGCGTGCTCAACAACTCGGTCTCGATCAGCCTGCTGAAACTGGTTTGGGGATTTCCTGTGCCGATCATCCTGGCCCTGATGATGAACGAGATGCGTTCTGTTAAGTACAAGCGCCTGACCCAGACTTTACTGTATCTGCCGCATTTTCTATCCTGGGTCATCGTCATGGGTATTATTTTTAACATGCTCTCGTATACGACAGGCCTTTTCAACTACGCGCTGGTTGCGCTCGGTCAGGACCGCATCGCATTTCTCAATGAAAAGAGCATGATCAGGACCATTGTTGTCACTTCAGAAATCTGGAAAAACGCCGGCTGGGGCACCATCATCTACATGGCGGCCATGTCCAACATCGATCCGACCTACTATGAGGCGGCCATCATCGACGGCGCCACGCGCCTGCAAAGGATCCGCTATATTACGATACCAGGCATCATGAATACCATCATCGTCCTCCTGATCCTGAATATGGG
>JAWSUP010000111.1:0-11116 GCA_033549405.1 Bacillota bacterium
TGTGTCCTGTCGATTCCCGAGTCGATGACGGCGACATAGACCGGGTTCACCGCCCCGACAGGATTGCCGGTCGTGTATTCCCAGGCTTCAGGGGCATTGATGGCGTCGAGTGCCCACTGTTGGGCATAGTATGTGTCGTTGACAGCCATATCGATCTGCATGGGCTGGTTTTTTTCGATGGACACTGTCAGACCGGCGGCTTTTTCGCTGAAAGCATCGATGTCTCCGGTCGTCAGCAGGATCAACCGGGATTCGCTCGGACCGATCAGGCTCCAGGTTTCATCTTGCAGGACATCCGCGATGGCTGTCAGAGTGGATTCGGCTCTAAACTGTATCAGCCAGGTTCGCCCGGCTTCCTTGTCCAATCGGGCAGTCTCCTGTTGGGCAACTTTCGCTGCCTGGGCATCGACACCGGCCTGTTTTTGCTCAGGCGTTGCCAGTTGGCTGTCAGGCTGCACCAGGTTCTGCAGGCGTTGCCGGCGCTGCAGGTCATTCTGACTGAACGGATTGACGTCCGGTCCGGAAGATGACAATGATCCGGCTATCTCAGCTGCATCCGCCGGAATTCCCGAAAAACTGACCAGAAGTAAACAGATCAGAAACAGGGCTGTCAACTTTTTCATAAGGAGTACTTCCTCTCAAGTTATTTGATTTCATCAACAAATCTGGATAAGGCATCTTCCCAATGCGGCAACCTGCGCAGGCCGGCACGGTCGGTGTTGTCTTTAGACAAACGTGAATTCAGAGGTCTTTTTGCTTTCGTAGGATATTCTGCAGTTGAAATCGGCCTGACCTGCATGTCGATCTGAAAATTGGCAAAGATTGCCCGGGCGAATTCATACCAGCTGCAGTAGCCTTCATTCACACCGTGGTACGTTCCATAACGATCGGTCTGGACCAGGTTAACAATAAATTCCGCCAGATCTTTTGTATATGTCGGAGCACCGACCTGATCACTGACGACACTGATTTCGCTTCTCGTTTTTGCCAGCTTAAGCATTGTTTGGACAAAGTTGTTGCCGTTTATGCCATAGATCCAGGAAGTTCTCACGATAAAGTGTCTTTTGACTTTCTCTCTGACAATCTTCTCGCCCTGCGCCTTGGTCAGCCCATAATAATTAACAGGATCCGTCTCCTGGTTTTCTGTATGTGGCTCGTCGCCTGATCCGTCAAATACATAGTCCGTACTCACATAAAGAAGCCTGGCATTGATCTTTTGCGCTGATTCTGCAATAAGCCTGGTTCCCTCTGCATTGACAGCATAACACAGGTCTTTTTCATCTTCAGCTTTATCAACGGCAGTATACGCCGCACAATGAATGATCACATCCGGCTTTTCACTGCTTATGTAATGCCTGACCTGTTCTGGATTGGTCAGATCGAATTCAGCTAAACCAGGCGCAATAACATCTAGCTCCATTTCCTTCAGTTTCGAGATCACATCATGACCAAGCTGACCATCTGCGCCTGTGACCATGAACTTCAGGCTGAAATCCACATCGCTGTCTCGCAGCAGAGGTGCTTTTATATCTTTCTCTGAAAGTATCGGCGCATCAATGCCCCATGCCACGCCGATATCGGGATCATCAAACCGAATGCTTCTGTCGCACTCGGGCGCATAGTATTCATCAACTTTATATTGAACTTCGGCATGATCAGTCAAGGTCAGGAAACCATGCGCAAACCCTTTGGGGATCAACAGCAGTTTCTTATTCTCTTCAGACAGTTCAACGCCTGTCCACTTCTTATAGGTCGGTGATCCTTTGCGGAGATCGACGGCTACATCAAGGATTTTCCCTTTTGTGCACCTGATCAGTTTTGTCTGCGCCTTAGGATTTGTCTGGAAATGTAATCCTCTCAAAGTGCCTTTCTGAGCTGACATAGAATGATTATCCTGAACAAAATCAATATCGATGCCTGCTGCGTTGAAAGCCTTTCGGGAATAGCTCTCGGTAAACCAGCCACGATAATCGCCAAACACCTTGGGGTCGATGATCAAAACATCTTCAATATCCGTTTTTATAATATTCATAGAGTAACCTTTCTTAAGGGTTTTGGGCTCCTTAATACCTGATTTTCCCTTCTGCAACTTTCTTCAGATGTTCTCCGTAGGGAGACTTTCCGTATTTTTCAGCCGATGCCAGAAGTGTCTGTTTATTGATCCATTTGTTCCGATACGCAATTTCTTCTAAGGCGGAAATCTTGATGCTCTGTCTTTTCTCAATCATCTGGACAAACTCAGCCGCCTCAATCAGGCTGTCCATCGTACCCGTATCAAGCCAGGCATATCCCCTGCCTAACAGTGTAACATCAAGTGAACCATCTTCGAGATACATTCTGTTCAAATCAGTTATCTCAAGTTCCCCTCTTTGCGATGGTTTCACTTTTTTGGCAAAATCAACCACCCGATTATCGTAGAAATAAAGGCCGGTAATACAATAATTGGATTGTGGATGCTGTGGTTTCTCTTCTATTGAAATAACCTTGCCATCTTCATCAAATGCAACGATGCCATAACGCTCAGGATCGTGCACATAGTAACCGAAAATCGTTGCTTTACCTTTTTGCGCGTTTTCTACGGCAGCCTTGAGGACAGGAGTAAATCCATTACCATAATAAATGTTGTCGCCAAGGATCATGGCCACGCTTTGGTCACCGATGAAATCTTCACCGATGATAAATGCCTGCGCCAGGCCGTCCGGGGACGGTTGTTCAGCATAGGACAGATTGATGCCGAATTCACTGCCATCACCCAGAAGCCGTTCAAAGTTTGGCAAGTCATGTGGTGTTGAGATGATCAATATTTCTTGTATGCCTGCCAGCATGAGGACAGACAGCGGATAATAGATCATCGGCTTGTCATAAACCGGCAATAATTGTTTGCTGGTCACCATTGTCAGCGGATACAGCCTGGTGCCTGATCCGCCAGCTAGAATAATCCCTTTCATCTGGTCAACCTCACTTCCCTGACAACAGCGCAGATCCTGTCGATGTCAGCATTCGGCAGGTCCGGATAGAGCGGCAGACACAGCACCTGGCCGGCCAAAGCCTGGGCCGCGGGCGTCTGGATCAGATCAAACCGTCCGGCATAGCAGGCGAAGCTGCTCGTCAGCGGATAGAAATACTTGCGACAGTTGATCCCCTGGCGTCTGAGTTCCAGATACACCGCATCCCGGGCTTCATGCCCGGCGTGGAAAAACACCGGAAAATAAGCGTAGTTGCTGCGGACATCCGGCTGGATGGGCAGCAGACGGATCCCGGGCACTGCAAACAGCCAAGTATGGTAGCGGCTGACAAGCAGTTCTCTCAGCCTGATTTCATCATTGATATGGCGCAGGTTACACAGTCCCAGTGCCGCTTGAAACTCGTTCATTTTGGCATTGCCACCGCAGCAGACGACTGACTCCGGGCCGGTGATGCCGAAGTTCTTCAGCAAGTCGAGCCGATCGAACAGGATCGGGTCACGACCGGTGACGGCGCCGCCTTCAGCCGTCTGAAACACTTTGGTGGCATGGAAGCTGAAGACCGAAGCATCGCCAAAGCTGCCGATCGGCCGGTCCCCGACTGATACGCCAAAAGCGTGCGCCGCGTCGTAGATAACCTTGAGGCCATAACGGCGGGCAATACTGTCGATGGCATCTGTATCACAAGCCTGTCCATAGACATGGACCGGCAATATGGCACTGGTCCGGTTTGTGATCAGCGCTTCGATCCTGGCGGGATCGAGCAAACCGGTGGCGGGATCGACATCGCAGAAGACAGGTTCCAGTCCGCTGCGGACGATCGCATGGGTCGTCGAGGCGAATGTAAAGGGCGTCGTGATGACTTCACCACGCAGATCAAACGCTGCGAGCACCGCTTCGAGCGCCAGGTGGCCGTTCGTGAAGAGTGCCACCCGCGCACCCAGCTTCTCACTTAGAGCCGTCGCAAACTGCCGGTGTTTGACGCCCATGTTGGTCAAGAACCGGCTCTCCCACAAGTCTTTGATCTCTTCGATGTATTCTGTCATATCCGGCAGTGACGGGCGCGTCAACTCGATCGGCTGTTGTTTGGTGTCATGCATTGATTCACCTGTGTGACAATAACCCTGATCCATCGATCCGGGTGATCCATCAGATCCATCATTTGTTCCATTGTATCAAATTTCATGATGAAAATCCTGATCGTTCCGTTAGATCCTTTCAATGCCGGCACCGCATCGGGCCAGTATGTCCACCCATCGGCTCATGTGCTTTCCTCCCTGCTCTGCTGCCACTGCTTCAGGCTCGCTACCAGCCAGGTCAGGCTCTCCAGTCTGAACAGCACTGCCAGCCCGACATAAAGGGCTGCTCCGGCGACAATCTGGAACACCATTGTCTGCCAGGGGACAAGCCCAAGCATACCGATCGGCCAGATCGCCAGCCCCATGACGGCAGACAGGATGAGGGCCGGCAGGATATCCCTGATCTGCTCGTTCCAGCCATATGACAGCAACCGGCGGACCGGCCAGGTGTTGATGACGGCACTGGACAGGCTGCTGACGATGGCGCCATAAGCGATGGCCATGAGGCCGAATGGCACACTGATCGCCAGGGTGGTGATGCCGATGGCCTTCTTGATCAGCTCGATGCGCAGATACAGGTCGCTGCGGCCCAGGGCGTTGATCGCCTGCAGACTGGCCGTATGGATCGGCATCAGGGCATAGACGGCACAGTAGATCTGCAGAAACGGCACAGCCGGCAGCCACTTGTCGGTCAGGAGGATGCGGATAGCCGGCTCAGCTACGACCGCCAGTCCGACCATGGTCGGGAACAAGAGAAATGAGCTGGTGGTGACCGATCGCCTGACTAATGTCCTGACCCTGGTCAGGTCGTCCTGCTGCGCAGACAAGGTCGGCAGCATCACCGATTGGATCGTACCATTGATGTTCAGGACGATCAGCTTGGGGAACTGCATGCCCCGGTTGTAATAACCGAGCATGGCCGGCGCATAGAGTTTTCCGATGATCAGGCTGCGGATGTCGGTGTAGAGCGTATCGATCAGCGAGGAAAGCATCAGTTTCCAGCCGAAGGCAAACAACGGACGGATCCGGGTCAGCGAACATTGTCGATGAGGATACCAGCGTAGCGATAAACCGAGCAGGATTGCCGCCAGGACCTGGTTGGTCAGCTGCTGTATCACCAGTGCCCAGACACCCAGGCCGGCAAACGCTGCGGCCACGCCGGCCAGACCGGAAAGCACGATAGCAGTAAGACTGCTGATAAACAGTTTCCTGAACAGGTGTCTGCGGGCGACCAGCGCCTGTTGAACCGATGTAAAAGCGGCGCAGAACAAGCCCAGCGCGACCACGCGCACCAGCAGGATCAGCTGCGGCTCATCATAGAAGCGGGCGATCCAGGGCGCAGCCAGGAACAGGACGCTGTAGAACAAACTGGCTGCGGCCAACCCGACATAAAAGACGGAGGAGACATCCGTTTCATCGATCTCTTTTTTCTGGATCAGCGCCGTGCCAAAGCCCGCGTAGACGAACACCTGAGCCAGCAGGATAAAGATGGCCACAAGTGCGATCAGGCCGTAATCTTCGGGCAGCAGCAGTCTGGCCAGCACGATCTGCAGGATGAACTGGGCCAGCTGTGTCCCGCTTCGTTCTAGAAGCTTCCAGAACATCGACGATATGACCCGGATTTTCAACTGCTCCGTCATCCATCCGCTCCTGTCATTAGCGCTTGCTTATTCATGGCAGCAGCGCTTGACAATCTGGTAGAGGCGTGGGCACCAGGCCCGCAGCCTGGTTTTGAGCCTTTCAGTTCTGCTGAGCGCGCGAAACCAGGTCCGGAACGGTTCCCGGCGCAGGACCTTAAGGTCTGGTTTGCCCAGCAGGATCTGGAAGCGGACCTGGTCCATGGCTGCTGCCACCGCTGCGGCGTACCGCTGGTGGCTGTACTGGTCAAAGGCCTCGTACGCTTCCAGGAGCGAACGGCGCAGCGCCTCAGACGGGTCTGGAGCAGCCCCGCCAAAGAACCTGCGGATTGCTGAACCGGGTACGCCGACCCGGTAATGGCTCCAGACCTGGTCGAGGAACAAGAAGTTGCCACGGTCGGCCAGGACCAGGGTCAGCGGCAGGTCGCCGACTTTGCACGTCCGGTAGAAGTCCGGCAGATCAAGGAGGTAGTCACGGCGCATGAGCGCAGACGACATGTGGAAAACGCCGCCCATGAGCGTTATGATCTCATCCGCCTTATAGATCTTTTCCGGATTCATTCCAGGCGGGCGCAGGATCCGGCCGGTCGGTCTGCCGCCGGGCCGGACAACCGCCACCGCGTGAAAGCAGGCGCTGCAACCTGGATTATCTTCCAGTGCATCGACCTGGCGCTGCAGTTTATCCGGATCTGTCCAGTAGTCGTCGCCTTCACAGGTTGCGATATAGCGGCCTCTGGCCAGCTGGCGCAAGCGCATCGCATTAGCCCTGCCGCCGATATTGTGATCACCAGTCACAAGCTGGATGCGGCCAGGATATCTGTCCTGCCAGGACTTGATTACTGCGCGCGTACCATCGGTACTGCAGTCTTCGCCGATCAGGATCTCGCAGGCAAAGCGGAGCCGTTGCCCGATAAACCCGGCGATCGCGTCACCAATGTAGGCTTCATGGTTATACGTGATGCAGCAGATGCTCACCAAAGGGTCCGACATGTCCTGGCTACCCATATCCATCTGTCAGCGTGCCAGACGCTCGCGAAAATACGCGATTGTCCGGATCAGTCCTGCTTCAAGCGGGACAGAAGGCTGCCAGTCCAGGAGTTTCTCTGCCCGTGCGATATCTGGCTTGCGCCTTTTGGGGTCGTCCTGGGGCAGAGGCCGGAAGCTGATGCGCGCAGTCGATCCGGTCAGCCGGACGATCCGTTCCGCCAGTTCCAGCATTGTGTATTCTTCGGGATTACCGAGATTGACCGGCCCATCGGAATCGTCCTGATTCATCATCCGCACCATGCCTTCGACCAGGTCGTCGACATAGCAGAAAGAGCGGGTCTGGCTGCCGTCACCATAGAGTGTCAGGTCATGCCCGGCCAGGGCCTGTACGATAAAATTCGATATGACGCGGCCATCCTGGGGGTGCATGTGAGGGCCGTACGTGTTGAAAATGCGGATGACACGGATATCCGTATTGAACTGGCGGCGATAGTCGAAGAACAGGCTCTCCGCAGCGCGCTTGCCTTCGTCGTAACAGCTGCGGATACCGATCGGGTTGACATGGCCCCAGTCCTCTTCCCTTTGCGGGTGATGTTCCGGATCGCCGTACACTTCAGAGGTCGATGCCTGGAGGACGCGGGCCTGGCGGCGCAGCGCCAGATCGAGCACGTTCAGGGCGCCCAGCACAGATGTGCGGGTCGTCTCGACCGGATAGCGCTGGTAGTGCACCGGCGATGCCGGGCAGGCCAGGTTGTAGATCTGGTCGACCGCGTCATTCAGCGGACTGGTCACATCGCCTCTGACGACTTCAAACTGCGGGTGTGCCAGCAGCCCGGCCAGGTTCTGCCTGGACCCGGTGTAGAAATTATCGAGGCAGGTCACGCTGTGCCCGTCCTGCAATAGCCGATTACACAGGTGAGAGCCGATAAAGCCGGCTCCGCCTGTGACCAGTATCCGTTTACCCATCCTGTTTACCTTCCACTGACACAAGTTGCTCCGACCGATCAAGCGGCCGGCCGATCGATTCGTAATGGATGCCTGCCGTATTCATCTGCCGTACATCGTACAGGTTGCGCCCGTCAAATACCAGTGGTTGCCGCATCAGGCCGGCGAAGTCGGCCGGCTGCAGGTTGCGGATCTGCGGCCATTCAGTGAAGACGAAACAGGCATCGGCATCCCTGATGGCTGCCTGCGCGCTCTGCACATAGCGGATCTCCCCTTTTCTCTGTCGGCCTTCCGGGAAATGCTGCCGGAATGACCCGATCCCAACCGGATCGTAGGCGACAATATGAGCGCCCAGCTCGAGCAGTCGGGCGACATTAAAGAGCGATGGTGCGGCGCGCACGTCATCCGTATCCGGCTTAAAGGTCAATCCCAATATGGCGATTGTCTTGCCAGCGAAGGACGGAAGATACTGGCCGGCTTTCTGAAGCAGCACGTACTTCTGGGTCTCGTTGACAGCGATCGTCGCCTCGACCGTCCGCAGGGAAACCCCGAGCCTGCCGGCAAGCTGCTGCAGCGCCAGTGTGTCCTTGGGCAGACAGGATCCGCCATACCCGATACCGGCATTAAGATAGCGACAACCGATCCGCCTGTCATAGGACAGGCCGCGGGCCACTTCTGCGATATCCGCACCTGTCTGTTCGCACAACCGGGCCATCTCATTTATGAAGGAGATCTTAAGTGCAAGGAAACTGTTGGCGGCATATTTGGTCAGTTCGGCGGACCGGCGCGACACCGGTACGAGCGGCCGGCCAAACGGTCGGTAGATGGCCTGGAGCCGGTCTTTCGCCCAGTCGCTGTCCGTTCCGATCAGGATGCGGTCTGCCTGCAGCATGTCGTGTACGGCTGTTCCCTGAGACAGGAATTCAGGACATGACGCCACTTCGACCTGCAGCGTCGGATCGATCCGGTCCAGCAGGAAGCGTTCAACCGCTGCGCAGGTGCCGACCGGCACGGTTGACTTGATCACGACGAGGCAGTCCTGGCGCACAGATGCTTCGATCTGGCGTACCACGTCATAGACGGCAGACAGGTCGGCTGATCCGTCCCCCAGCTCTGGGGTACCGACGCCGATGAAGATGGCGTCGGCCTGGCTGAAGGCTGCCGAAGCATCTGTGGTAAAGCACAGTCGGCCGCTTTTGCTGTTCTGTTGCAGCAACCGGTCGACATCGGCCTCGTAAAAAGGCACAATGCCCCGGCCCAACTGGTCGATTTTCGTCTGGTCAACGTCGACACCGGTCACCTGGTGGCCGATCTGGGCCAGACAGACGCTGACGACCAGGCCGACATAGCCAGTCCCGGCCACCGCGATCTTGAACCTATCTTCGGTAAGCATCATCGTGAAACGTCAATCCGCAAACAGATCGGCTCGTTTGAGCAGAGCAACCATCTCATCGACGGTCAGGCGCTGTGTATTGTGTGAATTGTATTCATCGGAATTGGGGATGTGGGCATCGCCTTCGGAAAAGTATTTTTCGTAGTTCAGGTCCCGGGTGTCGGCCGGGATGCGGTAATACGCGCCCAGGTCGATCGCCTTGACCATCTCTTCTTTGGTGACCAGCGTCTCGTACAGTTTCTCGCCGTGCCGCGTCCCGATGATGCGGATCTTGCTGGATGACTGTCTCAGTTTGAGCACAGCCCTGGCCAGGACATCGATCGTCGCTGCCGGCGCCTTCTGGATGAACAGGTCGCCCTGCCGGCCGTTTTCAAAGGCATAGAGGACGAGATCGACCGCATCCTGGAGGGTCATCATGAAGCGTGTCATGTCGGGATTGGTGATGGTCAGATCAGCGCCCCGGTCAATCTGCTCGTTGAAGAGCGGGATCACGGAGCCACGAGAAGCCATGACATTGCCGTAGCGCGTCAGCGTTATCACCGTTTCATCTTCAGCGAGGTTGCGGCCGACGGCGATCGCTGTCTTCTCCATCAGGGCTTTCGTCATGCCCATGGCGTTGATGGGATAGGCGGCTTTGTCTGTGCTCAGGCAGACGACCTTGCTGACCTTGTTGTTAATCGCCGACAGGAGTACGTTGTTGGTCCCCAGGATGTTGGTCTGCACTGCTTCCATCGGGAAAAACTCGCAGGTCGGCACCTGCTTCAGGGCGGCAGCATGGAATATGAAATCGACGCCTTTCATGGCGTTGTTGACACTATCGATGTTGCGCGTGTCGCCGATATAGAATTTCAGTTTATCGTGATGGTATTTCTTGCGCATGTCGTCCTGCTTTTTCTCATCACGTGAAAAAATGCGGATTTCGCGGAATGAATGATCCAGGACATGCTGCACCAGGGCGTTGCCGAACGATCCGGTGCCGCCGGTTATGAGTAACACTTTGTCTTCGTACATGGGTTGCTCCTTCTTCGGGTCAGATACCGCGCTTGTAATTTGGGACTGTAAGCTGCCCTTCATCGACCTGTGAATCTTCTGTAACAGCCAGATACAAAAGCGCCAGGTTCAAAGACAGATAGAGGGATACGCTCGGTTGCAGCAGGGCTCTGCCGGCCAGAATGGCCACGCCGAACAACATGACCACATTGGCAGCCGGCAGGATGACCGAGACCGTCATCAGGTCTCTGAAGCGCTTCTTGCGCAGGCTGGCCAACAGTCTGACGATCAGCCAGAGAACCGGGGCAAAATACATGAAAACGCCAAAATATCCGTAATAGCCATAGATGGCCGCGTAGTCTGATTCGAGGTCGTTGACATGCTGGGCATACCAGGAAGATCCGTAGCCGAACAGCCTTTCCGACAAGTTCGAATACTGCATGGTGATGGCGACAAATTTTCTCTGGAAAACGCGTTTGTCGAAGAGCTGTTCGGTGGTGGCGTTCATGACAAAATGGGCGAAGGCATCAGCAATCACCGGGCTGATGTTCTGGGTCGGGATGAAGGACTTGCGCCAGGCATTGACAGACGGGTCGATCGGGTCGGGATCGTCTTTGCCGGGATCAGTGCCCGGTTCTGTTGGTGTCGGCGTAACCTGCGGATCCGGTGTCGGCACCGGCTGGTCCAGATCGTCCAACCGGTCCAGCTGATCGATCTTGATGCCAGCCATTTTGGCCGTGACCGACTGGGGGTATAGAAAAACAGACAGCCCGATCGCGAGGACCAGAATCAGGAGCGTCACCATGCGGACCTGCACCAGTTGCCGGCTTCTGGCCACGAAGCGATGGCAGATAAAGGCGAACAGCAGCGCGGCAAACCCGAGCATCATGCCAACATAGGCTGCACGAGTCCCGTTAAAAAACAGAATCAACCAGGACGCGGCTACTGCTGCCAGAAAGAGGATATGGCTTTTCAGAGACAACACGACCGCCAGGAACATCGGGACGACGGCGATCAGGATGATGCTCTGGGCGTTGCTGCTGTAAAACGAGCCGTTCAGGCCGATCAGGATCCAGTCCCGGTTATAGGTGTAGTTGTTGGTCCCGGTGACCCATGAAGCAA
>JAWSUP010000112.1:0-11043 GCA_033549405.1 Bacillota bacterium
TTTTGGACGGGTTTATTGAACCTTTATTTTCGCAATCTACCTCTGACCTGTAACTATATAATGACAAGAACAAGAATATATTTTATATATTAATAACCAGGGGCTGCTGCCGTAGCCGACAAGGTCTGGTAACAGGTGATTTTGGCTGAAATATAGTATAATTGAAAGCATTAAAAGCATCAGAACAAGGCCAAAATCATTGCATTTGGAGAGCGATCATGATCAAGAAACGCACCTAACAGCTTACGTTCCATGACTGGCAAGTCGTTTTCATGGCGCTCGTATTTTTCAGAGTAACCGATGGGTCAAGATGGCTCAGATCATCCCTTGGGATCTGGCAGAAAAGAAATACGCTGAAGCTATTGCCGGTAAACAGACAGGAAATCCATCCATTGACAGCAGAATGGCTTTTGGCGCATTGATCATCAGGCAGGAACTGAATCTATCTGATGAAGAAACCGTGACGATGATACGTGAAAACCCACACTGACAGTATTTCCTGGGCCTGAGTGAAATCACGGATGCCGCACCTTTTGACAGCAGCAAGATGATCGTATTCCGCAGACGTTTTCCAGCAGAAGCCATGGCAGAAATTAACGAAGCAATCATCCGCAACAGACGACGACAGGTTCCACCGGATGAACCACCTGCAGATAACAGCGAAGAAAATCAGACCAGTACACTGCCGACCGGCAACAAAGGCACCTTGATCCTGGATGCGACCTGCGCGCCGGCAAACATCCATTTCCCAACAGACACAGGTTTGCTGAACAAAGCCAGAGAAGTCAGTGAACGTCTGATCGATGCGTTGTGGATCCCGACACCTGGAGAAAAGAAACCCAGAACATACCGCAATCAGGCGCGTAAGAACTATCTGTTGCTGGCCAGAAACAAACGACTGGAATTTTGCCTGATCAGGAAAACCATATGCAAGCAGCTGGGCTATCTGCAAAGGAACCTCAAGACCATTGAACTGCTGAAAAAGTAAGCGTATAAGTGTGCCATCAGGACACACTTATACGCTTACGGTTTGTTTATATTTTCAAAATATAGAGGCTCAATCAACTTGGAAGAAATTTTAGTAAAACCTGCCTCATTGGATAGAATTTTCTCCTTGTATCCATATTCTCTTCTTGAGCTTGCAACCTCCTTTCATATATTATAATTGAAAAAATTGTCAAGCTCGTGCTGGACAAATATTGCATAGTAAAGCACAAATACAGAAAAGCAACATGAAACATTCTATCTTATAATAAATTAAACACTGAATTCAATAATCCATTTACAGATTCAGAGGTAATATGAAGGATGTAAAAACAGTGATCCGACTTGAGAAACGAATGATAAGATCGGCCTTGGTCAAATCGGAAAATCCGCTTCCAAACCTGCAGGAATTTTCCGCTATACATACCACTATCGAATGGGACGATACCTTGTCACCCGATGATACCCGCTATATGGGTTATGGAAAGATTAAGAACATATTACCCTATACCATGCAGGACGGCTACACAAGGAACCGTAAACCTGAAGAGATTACGTTCGCCGTTTTGGAAAACGATATTCTAAGGGCAGAATTTCTGCCCGAACTGGGTGGACGGCTGTGGTCGCTTTATCACAAGCGCGAAAACCGAGAATTGCTTTACGTTAATCCTGTTATTCAGCCGGGCAATCTGGCTTTGCGCAATGCATGGTTCAGCGGCGGAGTTGAGTGGAACATAGGAATGAAAGGTCATTCACCTTTTACCTGTGCGCCGTTGTTTACCCAAATTGCGAAAATGTCCGACGGCACCCCGGTTTTGCGAATGTATGAATGGGAAAGAAAAAGACAGTGCACATTTCAAATCGAGGCTTACTTGCCAGCCACTTCGGAGTTTTTATATGTCAAAGTACGGATTGTCAATCAACAGGATAAAGAAATTCCCATGTATTGGTGGTCAAACATATCAGTACCCGAAACGATTATGACACGGGTGCTAACCCCTGCACGGGAGGGTTTTTTCTGCCGATATCGTGCCGGTAATTACCAACTAACCAAAACTCCGCTTCCGTATCTGGACAATCTGGATTTGAGCTATGCCACAAATCTGACTAATGTCATGGACTTTTTCTACGATGTATCATCTTGTGAACGAAAATGGCTGGCCGCTCTGGATATTAATGGCAGTGGCCTTCTGCATTTGAGTACGCAGCGTTTGTCGGGGCGCAAGCTTTTTGTTTGGGGGATGAGCCAGGGCGGAAAGCATTGGCAGGAATTTTTGTCAGAGCAAGGACATCCCTACATTGAAATACAAGCGGGACTGACCCCGACCCAGCTTGAGTGTCGTCCTATGAAGCCTAACGATACTTGGGAATGGCAGGAAGCTTACGGGTATGTTCGATGTGATCCCGAAATTATTCATGGGGTGGATTATGAAAAAGCAATTCTTGCAGTTGAACATGAGGCTGAATCACTGTTGCCGCAAAAACGTCTGGAAGCGAATTTTGGCCGGTACAAGAATGCATCTTTACCGGGAAAGACCTTTCTACTCGGCTCAGGATGGGCTGCTCTTGAAAACTTCCGTCGGAAGAAGGCGGGCGAATCCCTGCTCAATACTCAGTTGTCGTTTTCAGACGATTCCATAGGTGCACAGCAGCAACCCTGGCTTGAATTACTGGAATGCGGGACTTTTCCCCGCCCATGTGCAGTCGTCAAACCCGTATCTTATATGGTGCAGGAATCGTGGCGGGCATTACTAGAAAAAGTAGTCAAAAATGTGGAAAAAGATAACTGGTATGCATGGTATCATTTGGGTGTTATGCGTTATCATGCAGGTGAAGACGCTTGGGCGGTAGAGGCGTGGGAGACATCGAACCGGCTGGAGAAAAATCCTTGGGCACTTCGGAATCTGGCGTTGGTGAGTCTTTACGGCGAAAATATGGAAGCCGCCGCCCAGCTTTATGAGCAAACCGTTTATTTATGTGATGAACATAGTCTTGTAGTAGAGTGTGCTAAAGCATTGCTGATGGCCGGTAAGGGTACCCGATGGCTTAAGATTTTTGATTCTCTGACGAAAGAACATAAAGAAAATGGAAGAATATTGTACTATGTCGCCATGGCCCATATTCGAACAGGGAATTTCTTTGAGGCTGAAAAAATACTCTACCGGCCACTTGTAATAGACGACATGCGCGAAGGTGAAATTTCGCTATCCAATCTATGGTACGAACTAATAGAAAAAAAACTGGTTGCTGCAAAAGGACGGTCCCTTACTCAAACGGAAAAACAAGAAATAACCAGAAAATGGGTGCTTCCACATCATCTTGATTTCAGAATGAATGTTGATTGACTATATAACTGGATTTGGACAATTAAAGGAGATGCTCTCATGCTTCCCAACGAAAAAGTGATCCATCCATGGACACCGGTACGTGTAGAGAAAAAGGCTGACAATGCTTATGCCATCGACGTATGGGGTCGGCAATACCTTTACGATCAATCTTTACTGCCTGTGTCCATTGCCAGTCTGGAAACCGAATTGCTGTCGTCGCCAATGCGACTGACAGGATGGGCCAACGGACAGGAAATCAAGTGGGAGGAACAAGGTTGTTTCTTATTGGAACCTACCGACGAACAAGCCATTGTCAACGGGTATGCGCAGAGCGACTGCCTGATTGCCAACACCACTTTTGCTTGCGAATATGACGGCATGGCCAGCCTTGATATCAAAATAATGCCCCGCGGGATGACAGTTCCTCAATGCTTTGGACTGGAGCCCTTTGAGATCAAGGGATATTCTCTTGAGAAGCTGTGGCTTGAAATACCGCTGTGCAAATCTTCCATGTCCCTATATTCACTATGGCCCGGCGGCGAGATTAAAGGATTGGTTGATGATGCTCCGCTTCCAGAAAACGGTCTTTTACTAGAAGGGGGTATTGCCTTATGTTTCAAACCTGCCTTATGGTTTGGCGATGAACGAATTGGTTTATCAATCTTTGCAGAATCTGATGAAAACTGGCAGCCCGCCGATTCAGGAAACACTATTGAAATTCTTGATGAAGGAAGTCAATGGCTGCTACGGATTCATCTGCTTGATTTAACACCCAATTCATGGCGCCTTACCGATTTGTCAGGTGTGAACAACCCATGCATAAACTTCTCCCTGGGAATACAGGCAACGCCAGTTAAGCCTTTCGACGAAGATTTCCATAAAATAAATGCTGTTCACATCGATTGCTTTACCAAGCTGGAGGGTGATTATTATCCGTTCCTGACCGGACCCATGGGTGAAAATCATTCACAGGGGGTCATTGACCGCCTGGAACAAGCTGGCGTCAATCTGCTGATACTCCATGAAAAATGGACAAAGATCCAAAATTATTGGCAGTTTGCCACTGATACAGTATCTGATATTAAAAAGCTGGTGGAGCTGTGCCATAGCCGCGGAATAAGGGTTATTCCCTATTTCGGATACGAGTTGTCTTCCCATGCCCCACAATGGAATGAGAAGATGAACGAAATCATTCGCCTGACGCCCGACGGGCACCCATATACCGGCTGGTACAGGGTTCCATGGCAGCGGGATATCATGGCCTGCTATCGCAGTGGATGGGGGGACCAACTGGCCCAGGGTATCATCGACACAATTGAAAAATTCAATTTCGACGGCGTATATCTGGACAGCACCACACGCCCCATGGCATGCGCAAATACGGCCCACGGCTGCGGTTATACCGATACGCATGGACAACTGCATGCTACATATCCCATCTACAGCGTTCGAGACCTGATGAAGAAAATGTATCACTACATCCATCCCCGCCGGGGTATTATCAATCCCCATACCAGCGGTTGTAATTTAATGGCAACTGCTGCATTTTCACATGCAGTATGGGATGGAGAGCATATTCAAACCGCTATCCATAAAAAGGGTCTTTCTCAATTTTCACTGGAATATTTCCGTGCGGAGTATCTGGGCCGCAATTTTGGAGTTCCGGTTCAGTTTATTGTTTACGAGCATCGACCCGATTGGACTTTTGAAAAAGCACTATCGCTGTGCTTGATTCATGGTGTGTATCCAAGACCCAACTCGGTGGATCATCCGTTGGATGTCATGGAAAAAATATGGAAAATCATACACTCTTATGGTATTTGGGACACCGCATGGCATCCCTATTGGGAGAATGCGGCATATATCGTCTCATCCGATCCTAATGCTAAGGTTAGCTTCTACAAAAAAGATAATCCAGACGCTTCCGTACGATTGCTGGTCTATATAGCGAATCCTACGAATAAAATTATTGATAGTGTACAAATTCAGTTCTTTCCTGAAGCATTTAAACGGGTCTTTATAAAAGCGGCATATGACATGCAGCAGAAAACCGATATGCCCATTGAGGATAATAGTATTGTAATAAACCTTGGGGATTTTGACATAAAAATATTGTACGTTACGATTTAGTGTATTAACCGATTACTAAGGTTATTACGAAGGGTAAAGAGCTATGAATATTTACACCGAACTGGGACTTAAGACAATTATTAATGCAAGCGATACTTATACCAGAATTGGCGGGTCCAGAATGAGCAAAAATGTTCTTCGAGCCATGTGTGAAGCATCTGAATATTTTGTAGATATTGTTGAACTAGGCAAAGCGGTCTCTTCGAAAATTGCAGAAATGACCTATAATCAGTCAGCGTTTATTTCAAGCGGGGCGAGCGCCTGTGTCGCACTGGCGGCATCTTCGCTTATGACGGAGGGGGATCCCGATTTAGTAACAATGCTGCCTGATACATCAAAGTGTGTTAAAAAAGAAATTATTCTATTTAGAAGCCAGACAATGTTACCGAACATGCCTTACTGGAAGCTAATTGAATTATCCGGTGCCAAACTTGTCAAAATTGATTCTGATATGGAAAGCCTTAAAAAGGCTATATCCTACAGGACTGCGGGTATATTTTATTTTCTTGCGGATCCGTATGAAGAGGGACTTCCAGCACTTACAGACATTATAACGGAAGTGCATAGACATCGCTTGAAAATTATTATCGATGCGGCAGCTCAACTCCCGCCAAAATCAAATATGTGGCATTATACAAAAGAATTGGGCGCCGATGGAATTATATTCAGCGGCGGCAAATTCCTTATGGGTCCTCAGAGCACGGGACTCTTTTTAGGAGATAGTGAAATATGCAATCAATGCTATGTGCTATCAAATCCTAACGTCAATATTGGAAGACCCTATAAAGTGGGAAAAGAGGAATATATCGGGATATATACGGCCGTAAAAGATTTTATAGAACGAGATGAAAAACAAACGATAGCAAAGCAGAACGATATGCTTGACGTCATAATGAAAGAACTCAGGGACTGCGGGGATATTATCGTAAGGAAAGTACAGCACGGCCGGTTGAATCAGAATGAACCTATGTTAATAATCGAATTTACTAATGGGAAGACAAGCAGTGAATGTGCCGAATATTTATTGGAACAGTGTGATCCAGCAATAGACATCGGTCATTATATGAAGGATCGTCACAAGCATGAACACCGAGTCTTTATTAATTCAATCAATCTAAGAAAAAATGAGCTTTCCTATATTGTTCAATCCTTGAAAAGATTTTTGGACTAATTAAGAGGTGGAAAACATGATAAACGGATTAGCGGTAAATGCTTACAGTGCAGAAAACAATCGTTTTTATTCAAAGAAAATCCGGAAATCTCAAAACAAATATTTTTTGGAAGATAGTCGGTTTGCAGGTAAGGATACAAATTTATATCTGACACCTGGCTGGATTGATATCCATACTCATATTTTTGATGGATTCGGGCTATTTGGTACCAACGCGGATGAGATCGGATATAAAACGGGCGTTTGCATGCTAGCTGATGCGGGAACGATTGGTGATTATACGATTGGGGGATTTCGCAAATATGTAATGCCTACAATAAAAACGAATTTTAGAATATTTCTTTGCATTAGCCCTATTGGTATTATTTTTCATCATGAATATAATGCAATAGAGTATCTGGATGTTAACACCACTGTTAAAACAGTAGAGAATAACAGGGATATAATTTGTGGTATTAAGGTTCGTATGGGAAGTGAAACGATCCGCCATGAAGGATTGGAACCGTTGAGATTGGCAAGCGAAGCAGCTAGACTAGTGAAGCTGCCATTGATGGTTCATATTGGAGGGAATCCCCCTTTTTTAACGGATATGGAACCATTTTTTATGGAAGGCGATATTATCACACACTGTTTTAACAAAAGGGGAGAAGACGTTTGGAATGTAGACGGTACGCCATCAGAAACAATGAAAAAATTGATTGATAGGGGTGTGATACTGGATGTAGGGCACGGAGGTGCCAGTTTTTCCTTCGAAACTTGTGAAAAAGCTATGTTGCAGGGGATTAATAAATTTTGCATCAGTTCGGATTTACACGCACGTTCGAAAAAGCATATTTTTGATATGGCTACGATATTGACAAAAATACATGGACTATCGCTATCTCTTGAAGATTGCATTTATAATGTCACTTACATACCCTCACAAATATTGCGAATGGAAAACTGGTGTGATATATCGGAATTAAGGAATGCAACTTTTTTTAGGATAGAGAACCTGCCAGGTGAGTATCAAGATGCTAATGGTAACATAAGGCGATTCTTAAAAAGAATTATACCCGTTGGAGTGATTTTAAATCGTAAATATATTCACCTGTAAAGCGTTGTTCTATTATACATCAAAGACGAACAAGAGGTAAAATCAGAAAACGAAAAACATGTAAAAGAAGATAAAATTAATAACAAATAGGAAAGGAATCAAAATTATGAAGGAATCAAAAAACGGAAAACTAAAAGCAGCAATTATCGGGGCCGGGATTTATGGGAAAGTACATGCAAGAATCTATTCAGAAATTCCATATGTAGAAACTGTAGCTATATGTGATATCGATCAAGAAAAAGCGACTCAAGTAGCAAAGGAGTTTAATATCCCACAGATTTTTACTGATTATAATGAACTGCTGAAAAAGTCAGGATGCGATTTTGTTGCTATTACTACGCCTGATCATGTCCATGGAGCTATAACTATTGCTGCCGCCAATGCAAAAAAACATATTATACTGGAAAAACCATTTGCGACTAAACGAGACGATATTATTAAGATGCGTGAAGCTATCTTCTGCAATGGTATTAGAGCCATGTGTGATTTACCTAATCGTTCCAGTCAGCCTTTTGCTATTACAAAACAAATGATTGACAGTGGGGAATATGGAAAAGTATACAGTATGTACATACGATTAAATGATAGTAAATCAGTAGCTACAGATATGTTATCTTGGTCTTCGTTTTCGTCCCCTTTGTGGTTCTTAGGCAGTCATAGTCTGGATTTGATAAGCTATCTATGTGGTTCTCGTCCCAAAATGGTTTATGCTTTATCGCGTAAAGGTATCCTGCAAGCTATGGGTATTGATACAGTAGACATATATCAGACTTGCATAGAATTCGAAAATGGATGTATTGCGCAGATGGAAAATGGTTGGATTGTGCCCAATGGTAATACAGTAGTGTATGACTTAAAATGTAATATACTGTGTGAACATGGAGCCTTTAATATCAATGCCTCCGATTCGGATATGTTAAAGGTTATTTCGGAACAGAAAACCAGTACACCTGGTTGCATTGCCAGATCGATTATTAATAATCGAATAGAAGGTTTTGTTCCTATCAATATCCAGTCATTTGTTGATGCTTTGTATACGGATAAACCCTTCAATATCACTATAGACGAAGCGGCTGATTCTTGTATGGCGCTACTTGCTATCATAGAATCAGCATTGAAAGGGGAACCTATTCATGTGCAATATTAGAACAAGAGCTAACCACTACATAAATTACTATATGTCATGGGAAAACTGAGATGATGCATTACTATTACCTTAATGAAAGGTTATCACAATTCGATATAAGATTTTCGAGGTTTAAAATATCTCTTGCTGATCCGCCCCCCCGAGAATTGGTCCAGTTCCAAAGTTAGGAAAAGTGATAAGAAGGGGCTACTGCCAAACTGCCTTCAAATCCATATACAAACAGGATTTTAGAAAATAGCACCGGCTGAAAACGAAGACAATGAGATCTCTCAACCTATTTTTCAGGTATATCACCAGGAAAATCAGATGGATGGCCGATTCACTGGTGTCTGAACGCTGCGTCATTATACGATCCAGCCCATACCGTGTCTTCGCTTCTCCATATTTGCCCTTTATGGCGTTTCGTTCTCATGCCTCTGTTCGTTCTTGCCGCTTTTGCTCTTCATAGAGCTGTTTGTCCTTGGGTGGCCTGCCCAGTTTCGGTCCGTTCATATGAATACCGTTCGTTTCACAATAACTCAGGTTCTCGCGATTCCGGCAGATCTTGTCGGCCAGAATCCGCTCTGGATGTTTCTGGCAGAAGCAATATCGATTGAGTCTTGGAATTAAACTTAAACTGTCCAAGAAAATGTCCGCACCGCCGCCGCTGAAACTAGCCATGAGCTTTATCCGGTAAAACCATGCCCGTCAATTGAGCTTGTCGGAAATCTGTCGCCATTATAACGTTTCACCTCAGCATCTGATCCGGCTCTACCAGATTAACCTGCACCTGACGCCGGCCAGTGAGGGCGATCATCAGCAACCGTCTTGCTCATTGACTGGTGCAGTTCAGGTAATTTTCCGCTATCTGTCCTTAGATGCACAGCATTTCGCGGGCCGCGGCCATGATCTCATCCGACGGTTTGCCGCAAGGGCTGTTCGCCAGGCTTAAGTCCCCGTACTTGTGCTCGCCCAGCGCATGGTAGGGCAGCAGGTCAATACCGGCCGGCGGATGCTGCTTCAGGAAATCGCGGATGTCCGCCAGCGATTGCCTGTCCGCGTTGAAACCGCCGATAACGGGGACTCGCACCCAGACTGGGGCTAGCCGGATAAGCCGGATGTAGTTTTTGAGGATCAGAGAATTGCCGGCGCCGGTTCCCCGGCGATGCAAATCCGGATCGATGGCCTTGATGTCATACAAGAACAAATCCGTAAAGGGCAAAACCCGCGTGAACCGCTCCCAAGGCACGTGGCCAGCCGTATCGACGGCCGTTTGAATGCCTGTCTGGCGGCAGCGGCGCAGGAACTCCTCCAGAAAATCGACCTGCAGCAGGCACTCGCCGCCAGAGCAGGTTACACCGCCGCCCGATGTGTCGTAAAACACCTTGTCCTGCCCTACGATACGGAGAACCTCATCCAGGCTGCGGCTTTCGCCGCAGATCCGCCGGGCGTCGGCCGGACAGGCGTCCACGCAGCTGCCGCACAATGTGCAAAAGGTGAGGTCCGGGCAAACGGATTGGTCCAGAGCGCCGGTGGGACAAACTTTGGCGCATTTGCCGCAATGCCGGCAGCGGCTCCGGTAGACGATCATCTGGCGTTCCGGGCAGATGCCCTCGGGATTGTGGCACCATTGGCAGCGCAGGTTGCAGCCCTTGAAGAATATAGTCGTGCGGATCCCCGGACCGTCAACGAAGGACGAGTGCTGGATGTCGAAGATCAAAGCTGTATCAGAGTGTGTCGGCATTGTCACCTCCATTGGCGACGACCGTGTGGCCGCAGATGATCTCGCCCCAGCTATCCATCAGCTTGGCTGCCTCCGCCAGTTTCTCCCGGCAGACGCTCAGATCGTCGACATCCCTGGCCATGACCTGCAGGTGGTTCGACTGGATATCCCGCGCTGCTTTCGCCAGTTTTTCCATATGACGTCCGGCGATGACCACCTGGGCATCTTCATGGAGGAGCCGACTGGTGATCGCCAGGCTGATGCTGTTCCCGACGCCGGTAACCAAGATATGTTTGCAGCGCAATCCCACGCCCTTAACCTCGAATTTCCGTCCGGGTGATGATTTCATTCTGCAGATCCGCGTCCAGGGACACGAAGTAGTCGGAGAAGCCGGACACCCGGACGCGCAAGCCCTTGTACTTGTGCGGTGTCGCCTGGGCTTTCTGCAAATCTTCCCGCGAGACGTAGTTCAATTGGAAATGCAGG